>NZ_JBFALC010000011.1:0-228108 GCF_040656035.1 Streptomyces sp. NPDC050211 | reverse complement strand
GGGAACCGCGTCACCCAAGCGAAGTTCGAGTGCGTCAAGTGCGGCCTGGTGGAGAACGCAGACCGCGTGGGCGCGCTGAACGTCCTGCACAGGGCCGGGCTGGTCCTCTGCGACGGTGCTTAGCCACCGATCCAGGAAGCCCGCGACTTCAGTCGTGGGTGGAGTCACGATGGAGTCGTCGAAGTCGGGGAACTCTCGTGCGGCATGCTCGATCACGGCAGATGCCGATGCGCGGTGGCCTGGTGCGAATTGTTCCGCGATGGTCGTCAGCTCACGATTGGGGTGTGGAACCCAGTCGGGCTCGTACGAGGTGGCTGCCTCCCAGGGGCCGAAGCCGTCGGCCAGCAGCCATAGGAAGGCGCCCAGGTTGCGCGCGACGACGCCGGTCTCCCCTTCGGAGCCGAGGAACACGACGCGGGCAGGAAGGCCGTGAAGGGTTCGAAGTCGACGCCGTCACCGCCAACGTAGTCGAACCGGACCGCCATAGCGGCGGCGAGCGCGGCAGGAAACTGGCGGTCTTCGTTCGGCGTCACGCGAAGAGGGTGGCATGGCCGGGCTCGCCGCAACAGTCACTTCCACCGGGTCACAAGCAGCCGGTAGGGGGTGAGGCTGGGGGCTACTACTTGGTGCCGACCGTGCGCAGTGTGGCGAGCACCAGTGCCCGGGTGACGGTGACGATGTCGCTCAGGCGGACCTGTTCCTGTGGACCGTGTGCGAGGCGTACGTCGCCGGGGCCGTACTGCAGCGTGGGGATGCCCGCCCCGGAGTACAGTCGCAGGTCGCTGCCGTAGGGGGCGCCTCGCTCAGAAGGTCGCGGGCCGCCGGTGACGTCGGCGTGCGCGTCGGCGACCTGGGCCGCAAGCGGATGCCCGGTCGGCAGCCGTCCGCTGGCGAACTGCCCGCCGGGCCACGTCACCGTGGCGGGGTGGGAGCGCAGCCAGGGGTCGGCCGCGCAGGCTTCGGCCACGCACGCCTCCAGTTCGGTGCGTGCCTGGGCCGGATCCTCGCCCAGCCGGACGCCCAGTCTTCCCTCGGCCACCAGGAGGTCGGGCACGCTGCTGGCCCAGTCGCCGGAATGGACGGTACCGACGGACAGCGGGTAGGGGATGGGGTATTCGGACATGAGCGGGTCGGCGCCGACGTTGCGGCGGGCTTCCAGATGGGCGAGCGCGCGGTGGATGGGCAGGTATGCGTCGATGGCACTCACTCCCACGTATCTGGTGCTGCCGTGGGTGGCCCGGCCGGGTACTTGGATGCGAAAGGTCAGGGCACCGGCGTTCGCAGTCATGACCGCGCCGCTGGTCGGTTCGGTGATGATGCAGGCGTCGCCGGTGTGGCCGCGTTGGAGGGTGCCGAACGCCCCGAGCCCTCCGTCCTCTTCGCTGACTACGAAATGCGCGGACACCTGGCCGCGCAGCCTTGCGCCCGCCTCCCGTATCGCGGCCAGGGCAGCGAGTATCGCCACCACCCCCGCCTTCATGTCGCACGCTCCTCGTGCGTGCACAACGTCCCCGGTAACCCGAGGGCGGAAGGGGTCACTCTCCCAACGCGCCAGGTCTCCGGAAGGGACGACGTCGACGTGCCCCTGGAGGATCAGGGTCGGCCCGTCGCCCTGGGGCACCGTGCCGCCCACCAGGCCCCATGCCTCGGTGCGCGGGGCCTCGCTGCCGGGAAAACGGGGATGGTCACGTAGCTCGGGCAGGTTCATGGACCACAGGTCGACATCGAGGTCCATCCGCTTCAGATGCCGGGCAAGGACGTGCTGAACCTCGGACTCCGCGGCGCTCCCCGTCACGCTCGGAACAACGAGAAGTTCCAGCAGCAACCGGGCGATGGCCCGCTCGTCCACCGCGGCCAGTGCGTCGATCCCGCCCAGGCATCCATCGACGTGGCCCGCGCCAAGCCAGGCAGCGAGCGAGTGCGCTGGATCTGTGGCGATGCCACGACGCTCCCGCCGATGCGGGTCGACCTGGCAACCATGACCGCGAACGCCGCCCAGCAGATCCTCGATCCGCAGGCATGGCGCGAGACCCTGCGCGGCGCGTACGAGGCACTGCGGCCTGGCGGCCGTCTGGTGTTCGAGACCAGGGATCCAGCCAGACGCGCCTGGGAAGAGTGGAACCGCGAAGCCTCATACCGCGTGACGGAGATCCCGGATGTCGGCGCCGTCGAAAGCTGGGTCCAGGGATCGCGCAGGGCTACGAGGTGGAGGGCGTTCGCGACGCGCCCGACAGACCAGGCAAGGAGTTCGTCTTCGTCGCGCGACGTCCGTAGGCCAGGTCAGCCCACCAGAAGCCCCGCCGCGCAGATTGATCGGGACTCGATCACTTCGCCGATCAGATCCGGCGGGAAACCCTCACAAGCACTGGGAACGGACACTCAAGCCCCCCGGATGGGCTGTGACTTCCAGAGTTAGATGTCACCGGCGATGGCTTTTGACCTGACGTGTTCTCTCGCGCTTCCAGCGCTTTCTGTCACCAGATTCATGCGGCAGTTGTCACTTCCTGCTGTTTCTCGGCCGAGTTGTCACCAGATCCGGAGATCACCCCGCTTGCCGCTCTCGACGGTGGTCGTGTGGTGCCGTGGACGGAGTGCGTTCCCTTGTACAGCCAGCGTCCCCGACTGAGGCTCGGGGCGGTGGTCTGTGGTCGCACAGCTGCTGGTGGGAAGACTTGCTTGTCCCGGTGTCCGTAGCGCCGGGCAGTGACGGCCTCGGCCTCGGGCCGGGTGGACGCGCCGTTGGACGGTGACCTGGCGGACAGCGAGCGACGAGGTGTCGTGCACTGTGCGGGACTTGGCCCACACACCTCTCGCGGAGGGAACTCCGATGCGCTGGTTCTCCTGGCGTCGGGCCCAACGCCACCGCCCCAGCCTTCAGTTCCTCGTCAGCACCGGCCGTCATCACGGGGCCGAGAGCTTGGAGGAGGCCCGGCTGCTCCTGGTCCTCGACTTCGCGGCTGGCCTCGTCGACGTGCTGTCGCAGCCCCTGCGGCTGCGGTTCGACACCGCGACCGGCCGCAGGGGACACATCCCGGACTTCCTGGTGGTGACCCGGACCGGAGTCTGGCTGATCGACGTACGGCCACGGGCGCTGATCGCGCCGGAGGACCTGGAGGCGTTCGCCGCGACTGCCGAGGCCGCGCTGGCCTGCGGCTGGCATTACACCGTCGCTGCGGGCTGGAGGGACCATGTCGCCGCCGCGGTCGATGCCTTCTCCTCTCAGCGTCGGTCCTTGTCCGACCCGCTCGGGCTGCGGCCGGCGCTCAGGGACGCGGCCTGCGAGGGTGGCACGTTCGGGGAGCTTGTGGACGCCACCTCGTTTCCGCCGCTGGCCCGTGCGCAGCTTCTGCACCTGCTCTGGCACCGGTGCCTGGGAGCCGATCTGAGCCGACCGTTCGGTGACCGGTCCTTGGTGATTAACCCTGCCGGGGAGGCGTGATGAGGTCGGCGGCAGTCCTGGACCTCTCGCCGGGGGCGGCTCTGGTGCTGGACGGCGGGGAATGGACGGTCGAGCGCCGGGAGCCCGAACTCGGTCGGGTCCACCTGGTCCGCGGCGATGGCGCCCGGCAGCCGGTGAGCTTCCGGTTCCTGGCCAATCACCCCAACTGCCGCCCCTCATCCAGGACTGCGGCTCAGGGCTCCAGCCGGGGCCGTCAACCGAAGACCGTGCAGGACCTGGAGCCGGGAAGGCGGGAACTCGCTGCTTTCCGCCTGGCTCACCTCCTGGAGGTGGAGACCGGCTTCCGCAGCGGCGACCCGCTACGTCCGGGGCCGGGTGAGCCGAAGCCGGAGTACGACCCGGCCACCACGACGCTGACCGCCCGCCGCCTGGCGAAGGTCGCCGAACTGGGAGGCATGGACCGCCAGCAGGCGAAATTGCTGGGCCTGGACCGGGTCGGCTACCGGACCCTGATCCGCTGGGACCGCCGACGGCGGGAAGCGGGCCTGATTGGCTGCGCGGACGAGCGGTGGCTGCGTGAGAGCGGCGGCCATCCGAGCATTACCGAGGAGGTCCGAGAGGCAATCTTCGCGGTCCGCGCGGAGACCCTGCACCGGTCGAAGGTGACCATGCGGACCCGGGCGCGCATGATCCACCAGTATGTACGCGAGACCTTCCCCGACAGGGACGTCGTCGTCCCCAGCTACCAGACTCTCTGGGTGGTCTGGCGCGAGTGGTTCGGGCCGGGTCGGTCCCGCCAGCGCTACGCGCGCTCAGCCGAACTGCCGTCGAAGAACGGGCACGTGCTCGTTCATCGGCCCGGCCAGGTGGTGGCGCTGGACACCACGGTGCTGCCCGTGATGGTCCGCGAGAGCGTGTTCGGCGATCCGGTGAAATGCCACCTCACGCTCGCAATGGACGTGCACACGCATTCCCTTTGCGCCTTCCGGCTCACGCTGGTCTCCGACCAGTCGGTGGATGTCGCGATGCTGCTGAGGGACGTGATGCTGCCGCTGCCCATGCGGGCGGACTGGGGCGAGGAACTGGAGTGGCCCTATCCGGGCCTGCCCGCCGCGGTGGTCGCGGAGTTCGCCGGGCACAAGGTCGCGGGGCTGCCGTTCTTTGCCCCAGAGACCGTGACCACGGACCACGGGTCCGTTTACCGCAATCACCACTTGGTTGACGTCCAGCGGGTGCTCGGCTGCAACATCCTCCCGAGCCGAGTCTTGAGGCCTACGGACAAGTCCGCCTGCGAGCGTGCCTTTGGCGCGATCAGGTCGCTGCTGTTCGAGCAACTGCCCGGCTACACCGGCATCGACCCCGCCGACCGCGGAGCGGACCCGGAAGGCGACGCGGTGCTGACTGTCGACGAGATGGAGCACGTGATTGCCACCTGGATTGTTGCCGTCTGGCAACGGCGAAGGCTCGGCGAGTACGCGCCCAGCTGGGACCCCGGCGGCGATCACAGCCCCAACTCGCTGTTTGCCGCTTCGTTCGCCCAGGCTGGCTTCGCGATGGAGATCCCCTCGGCGGAGCTGTTCTACGAGCTGCTGCCCGTCCACTACGTGCAGAAGATCGATGCCCGGCGCGGGGTGAAGATCCGCGGACTCTGGTACGACGCCCCGGCCCTGGACCCCTACCGGTGCCAGCGCTCGGCCCGCGGCGGAAAGCACAAGGGCCAGTGGATCATCCGGCGGGACCCCCGGGACCGCCGCAGCGTGTTCTTCCAGGACCCACTCACCCACGGCTGGCATCCACTTGCCTGGACCGGGCTGCCGCCTGAAGGGCAGGCCCCCGCCTTCGGTGACGCACGCGTACGCGAACTGCTCAAGAAGGCTCAAGCCTGCGGGCTCAGGCCCCGAACGGATGACGAACTCCTGCCAGTTCTCTTGGAGTTGCTCGGCTCCCGCGTCCCGGTGAGTCAGTGGCCGACCCGGCTGCCGAAGTCTGCGCGAACCGAGCATTCCCGTGAGGTCGTCCAGGCCGCCGCCTCGCAGGCTGACCGGCTGCAGAGCGAGCCCGCCGCGGAGGCTGCCGCCGAGGATCCGGTGGTCACTCCCCTGCGCTGGAAGGAGAGGACGCGTCAGGCCGCGGAGAGCATTGACAGCCACCGGCGGCACCGCCGTGAGCAGGCCGTTCAGGGCAGGCCGAAGGCACCGCCTCCGCTGGGTGAGGCATACCGGCAGCGTGATCTGTTCCTCCTGCCCGAGGAGGACGAGGAAGAGGATGGACATGGCGGACCCAACGCGGGGTGAAAGCGGCATCGTCCCCTTCCTTCGGGCTGGCCCGCCGCCGGACCGCACCAGGATCGAGGGCTGGCGGCAGTGGCAGGAACGTCGGAGCACCTTCATCCCGGCGCCGCGGCTCTCCGCGGAGGAGTACGCGGCGATGAGCCCGAGGCGCCGTGCTCTGCATGACCTGCATCGGACCGCGACGCACGTGAACATGGGGCTGCTGGAGACCCCGATGAGCGCGAAGGTCACCAAGCTGATGCGGGGGCGGATGCGGAACAACGCGCTGAACTTCGAGCCGGGCACTCGCGACGGGCTGATGGTCAGCGGCGGCGGTTACCTGGGCAAGACGGAAACGGCCTGCGATGCCGCGGCCACGTTCGAGATGTTGTGGCGGGATCTTCACCGGCAACTGCTGCCCGGTCCGGTCCCGGGCACCCGGGACCTGTTCGTGCCCGTCGCCTACTGCCGCACTCCGGTGCGGGCGACACCGAAGGGGTTGTGCGCGGCCGTTCTGGACTTCTACGGGGCGCCGCTGCCGAAGACGCTGAACGGCATGATCCGGGCAGTGCGGGACTCGTTGCGGGACCATCGCACAACGGCCTTGCTGCTGGATGACATCACCAGGCTCAGGCTCCACCGTGAGGACGACCAGGACACCCTCGATCTCGTCCGGGAGCTGATGGACCTCAACGTCACCCTGGTGCTGATCGGTGTCGACATCCCCCGCTCGGGGCTGCTGCGGAGCGGCTATCCCGATCCTCGCACGGGGCAGTGGGTCTTCCCGCCGGTCAAGACGGGGAAGAGTTACAACCCGTCGGCTGCCACGCAGACTGAGCGGCGTTTCGACCTGGTCGATCTTGATCCGTTCGACTACGACACCGCTGAGGGCATGACCGCGTTCATCCAGCACCTGGCTGGCATCGAAGACAGGTTGAGGCTGTTCCGGGCCCGGCCGGGGATGCTCACCGAAGGCGGGATGCCGGAGTACCTATTCCGCCGCACCCGCGGCATCGTCGGGCTCCTCAAACGGCTGATCGAGGACGGATGCACCGAGGCGATCGAGTCCGGGGCCGAGGAGCTGACCCCGGGACTGCTGTCAGCGATCCCGATCAACCTGGGCAATCTCACCGACCGCGACCCAACAGCCGGGGAGATTCCCGAAGTACCCACGGATGTTCCCGTCCCTGCCCGGAAGCCCCGCAGGAAGGGACGTAACACCGTTTACGACGACCGCGGTGGAAGCGCGGCCGGTGGCTGAGCCGCCCAGCCTGTCTTCCTTGCGGTCGCTGCCCAGGAGCCTGGACCCACTGGAGGATGAGTCACTGCCCGGCTATGTGCTGCGGCTTTCGCACCGGCTGGGCGTCGGACCAGGACCGCTGATCCTCCGCATGGGGATCCCCAGCAGCCGGAAGGACAGGACGACCCTCATCCGCATCCCGATCTCCTGCGCGATCAGTCTCGGCGAAGCCGACCTTGACGCTTTCTGCCACACCACCCGTCTCTCCCGCCAGGAGACAGCCGGCCTGCTGCTGGCCTCGCTCGGAACCCGCTACGGCCCCTTGAGCTCCGAATTTCACGGACGGAGCAGTTCCGGCACCAGGCGCCTGCAATACAACAACCCCTGGCTCCTGACCACGCGGACCCAGTACTGCCCCGACTGTCTCGTCGGAGACGGTTCGGAGATCCAGCAGCGTCACGGCGGCGCCTGGCGCAGGCTCTGGAGGCTCCCGCCGGTCTTCTCCTGCCCGCACCATGAACGATTCCTCCGCCGCTACTGCCACCTCTGCGGCGAACTGGCCCAGAATCGCCACAGCAACGACCTGATTGCCCGGCCGCGAGACAGCGAACTGCATCCCGTCCTATGCCGAGCGACCCCGAAGCCGGGGAATCCCCGGGCAGTGAGCCCAGCCTGCGGAGCCGACCTCACCCAAGCTCCCAGGAGTGAGGAGCCAATGCCCCGGGACCACCAATCACGTGACGTCCTCTTCACACTGCAGAAGAAGTACCTGTCGTTCCTGTCCCCGGACGGCCCCGAGCAGGTCAGCAGCATCGGCTGGCTGACCCCCACGGCACAGTACTTTCAGGACCTCCGCGGCGTCGTCGCCCTGATCTTCATGACCTGGCCCGAAGCCCGGCCCCACGCGGCCACCCCTGAACTGGCGCGAATCATCGATACCGAGGCCGAACGGCGTCACGGACTGTTCCATCGTCGCGGTGCACAGCCACGGAAGAACCTGCGGTCAACCGCATACACCGACCCGCCGGACGATCCCGTCGCCACCGGCGCCGTCCTGGAAATCGCAGACCGCTTCCTACGCACACCAGACGAAGAAGCCGCAGCACAGTTCCTCGTCCCCCTCGCGGACGAAGCCAAGCGCATCCACCAGCCGCTCAGTTACACCCTCCGCAGCCCCCGCGGCGCCTCGATTCCCCTCCGAGTCGTCCTCGCCTACAGCCCCCAGGGAAAGCCGAGAAGCCGGAGCGACGTTATCCAAGCCGTCTCGGCAGGAACCGCGACCCGGTCGTCACCATGAGCTACTTGTCACTTCTCCGTAGCTATGCGGGCACAGGGCTGTGATCCCCATGGGTTCATCGGCTGTCCGAGCAGGTCAGCAGGCATCTGGAGCCGTTAGGCACGTAGTCAAGCCTCCGATGCAACCCTGAACGAGCACCGGAGTCGATCGAACCGGCGGTCTGTTCAGAATGGCCTCTGAGGAGGATCGGATCGGCCAGTACAGAGAGCGCGGTAGCAGCATCACCGCGCAGCGCCTGAAATGTACCTATGAGACTAGAGAAGAGCCGGAAGGCCCTCGCACTGGCGGAGAAGTATCTGGAGATCCTGGAGGAGCTCGCCGACGACCAAGAGGAGTTCCAGGACTCCTTCGTCGGCGCCATCGCCGTGATCCGCAGAGTCGGTCACGCGGTCGAGTCCGAGTCGAAGGTGCTGGGGCGGACGTCCGGATTTGGTCAGTGGTGGCGGGGAACCGCCGACGACCCTCGGCTCAAGTGCGTCAAAGGCGCGAGGGACCTGGTTCTCAAAGAGGCAGGGGAAGCGGCCCAGGTCCAACACGAGGTTCTCGTCTCCGATGCGGCGATGGCGCGCGCGACCGCCTACAACCCTTCGGTGATCACCGAGTCCCACATCGACGTAGTCAGAGACGGTACCGCGCCAGCGCGGTACACCTTCAGCGTGCCCTCGGCGTCCCCCACGGACAGCGGTGCGGCGGATCTGACCTACCGCCGAACATGGGTCTTCACGAGCGGGGAATGCGCTGGCGAAGAACTGATCCCCGCGCTGCGCCGGTTCCTCGATTGGATGCGCGACGAGGCCATCCCCAGAGCTGAGGCTGCCTGAGCCCCAAGGTGCCAGCGACTCGTTGGGCCGTCAGCTGATCGGTGGCACCGTCGGGTGTTCTGAACGAACCGCTGGATCTTGGGAGTATGCGGTTCGTTCAGACAGGCTCCTGGAGGTCACCGTGTCCGAGGCCCTGCACAGGGTCCACTTGCTTTACGTGCCTTCTCCGAACTACCGGGGGCGTCCCGTGATCGGGTGACGCGACGATCAGTCCCGAGGGGAAGGGCCGGTATGGGCCGGAGGTCGGCGGGGTGTTAGCTTCCTGCCCGTGTTAGACCACCAGGATGAGACCAGGGCGGCCTACGACGGGGTCGTCGAGATCTATGCGTCGATGTTCACTAGCCGGTTGGAGACGCGGCCGTTCGCGCGGAACATGATCGGCACCTTCGCCGAGCTCGTGCGTGATACGGGGAACTTGCGGGTAGCCGACATCGGGTGCGGACCCGGTCATCTGACGGCCATGCTGCACGACTTGGGGTTGGACGCCTTTGGGATCGACTTCTCCCCGGCCATGGTCGACCACGCGCGGCGGGCCCAGCCGGCGTTGCGGTTCGACGAAGCGCGAATGGAGGCCCTGCCGGTCGAGGACGGCACGCTCGGTGGAATGCTGGCCCACTACTCGATGATCCATACCCCACCTGAAGAACTGCCCGCGCTACTCGCTGAGCAGGCGCGTGTTCTGGCACCAGGGGGTCTGCTCCTGGTGTCCTTCTTCGGGACCGAGGGGCCGGAACCGGTCCGCTTCGATCACAAGGTGGCGCCCGCCTATAGCTGGCCGACGGAGCAGTTTGCCAAATTGCTGGCCGAGGCCGGGCTCGTCACTGTGGCTCGGTTGCTCCACGACCCAGCGTCCGAGCGCGGCTTCCTCGACACACACTTCCTGGCCCGCCGCCCGTAGCTGACCTGCGAAAACTCTTGAGTTAGTTCGGTCAACATGCCTTACAGCTCCTCAGATAATTGCGGAAACTGAAGACTCTCAGCCTGAACGGGTGCCGTTTGCGAACGTGTCACCAGCCGCAACCGCGGTTGATCATTGTGGCTAGCTCAAGGGCAGACCGCCCAAGCTGACGGCTCGGCAGCAGGTCCATAGGGTCGCGCAGCACTCCACCGGCGAGCACTCCCATCGCCGACCTCGCCGAGTTGTTCTCTGTGTCGAGAGCGACGGTGTACCGCGTTCTGGAGTGGGCCCGACCGTCCAGCGACGTGCATAGCTGACGCGTTACGGTGACGACCGTTTAATCACCTGGCGGCGGAGCCTCCCACGGCGAGGCGATCCATCCTTTCGGCTCCCACCCGTACCGTCTCAGTCTTCTCGCCTCGTCCACACGCCCGGCCGCGTGCAGCAGATCGGTGGCCAAGGTCAGGGAGCCAGTGTTACCAGCTTCAGCATGGGCTCTCAGCCGCTCCAGGGCCTCGGCAATCCGTGTGGGCCTCTGCAGCAGCCAGGCGTAGTCGTCCCGCAGCATCAGGGGAGCCCACTGCGTGGTGACCCTCGCGCCGTCGACGACGTTGCGTTGGACCCAGGCATCGGCGTCCTCAATCTGCTGCATCTTCTCCAGCAGAGCGTTCATCCCCAAGGGGGCGGAATCGCTCGCCTCGGAAGCAAGCCGATGGCATGTCAAGGCCTCGTCTGTCATACCGCGTCTGGTCAGCAACAGGACTGCCCATCCCAGAGCGAGAAGGTCACCAGTTTCGGCGCCGCGCTGATACCAAGCGATCGCTTCTTCCTCCCGGTCGGCCGTGCGCAGGATGTCGGCCGCCGGTCTCAGAGCACGGGTGGCACCAGCCTCGACGGCGCCCTGGTACAGGCGCATGGCGATGCGGAGAAGACCACGGGCGTGGGCTGCGCGGGCGAGTGATGCACGGCCCGACGGAGTGCCGTGGTCAATCAGAACGACCCATGTATGAGCCGGAACCGGAACGACGAGAGCGTCACGGGCTCCGGGAACCGGGGGAACGGTGCTGCTGTGCCGGCAGTGTTGTTCGAGGTAGTCGGCGAGACGGTAGTGGGGTTGAGCGAAGGCGGGGTGGCCGCGTCGTGGCCGGATACGGGTCAGCGGGCCGCGAGTGCCGCGCACCGGGCAGGCGACATAGGCGAGGGACCGTTCGAGCCAGTCGTCCTCCAGCAGGTCCCACTGCGTCTCGGTGAGATAGCCCTCGGCGGCGGCCTCCAGCAGAGCCAGGGGCAGGGCGAGGCCGTGACCAAGGCTGCGCACGTCCATCGCGGCCTCGATCAGCGCCTTTGCACCTGGGGATGCGTTGTTGTAGCGCTCGATCAGGGCGGGGACGCCTGCCAGGTACTGGGTGACCTGCCCTTGCTCCGCGTGCTGAAGAGCTTCGGACAGACGGGGGTCGCAGGTGGTGGCCTGTGCAGTCGTGAGTTCCTCAACAGTGAAGGCCTCGGGGACGGTGATGCTCTTGTTCGAGACCAGTTGGCGGGCCTGCACGTACGGGTCTGGTGGTACGGGCCTAGTCCTGGGGACATCGGTGAGCGTGTCCCAGTGCTCGGGCCAAGTGGTGCCCAGGATCAGCACCGGGCCGCGTTCGGGGTCGTTCAGCAGCTCACGGAGGCCAGAGGCGACCTGCGCGCTGTGGTCACGGTCAAGGAGGTAGTGCTGGGCATCGTTGAGCCACACCACGGTCTGCGGCGCCACCAGTTCCAGGTTCCTGATCACGGCTGTCGGCTGATCGGGCTCGATCGGATGCCACAACCGCCATCCGTCCGGCAGGTTCTTGACCGCTTCCCAGCAGGCCCGGGTCTTGCCCGTGGAAGACCCGCCGACCAGTACCGCGATGCCGCTCTGCCCGTTCGCGGCGGCGGCCACCAGCGAGCCCAGCCGAGTGTCGAACTCACGTCTGACGTAGGCGGGTAGTGCGCTGATCCTGCCGACTGCGGCGCCGCCGTCGAGGGCCGGGTGTACCTCCAGGTCGTTCAGAACGAGCCGATCGTCGAACTCGGCAATGGGGCGGCCGACGTAGCGGCTTACCGCCCGGGTACCAGGTGGTACGGCGGTGACGGGTTGAGGTGTTCTGGCCTGTTCCCACCGCTTCTTCCACAGTTCCTTCGTGCTCACCCACTGCCCTGTCGCTTTGGCGCGGTCCGGTCCGGTGAGTGTGTCGGGTCGAGGTTGCCCGGACCATTCCAGCAGGACCTCGACCAGGGTCCACAGGGTCTTGAAGTCCTTGGCCGGGGCGCCCCTTTCGAACCAGCCGCCGACGGTGGTTGGCGAGAGGGACTGCTGGAGCCGACGGCCAGCCTCGGCGATGGCGTCCGTGCGGTCCCGGCCCTGAAGCGCGTTGGCCTCCAGCTTGCGCAGTTCCGAACGCAAGATCTCTCGTCCGGTACTCAGGTCCGTCCTCTTGCTCACCGCACACCCTCCCCGGTCCTGCGGATCCGTCCGACGGCCTGCTCAGCACTCCTGTGAACTGGGCTTTTGATGCTGGTATCTGTCCGGTCCGGTAAAGCTTCAGCCCTGCGGGGCGGTCAGCTGTGATGTTCCTCGTGCGGCCCATCCGATGGCTGCACGAAGGGAGGGAATGCCATGAACATCACCGCCTGGGCCACCCTGGTGCCCGTCGCCATCGCGCTCGTCGCCGCTGCCGCGGCTGTGCTGATCGTCATCGTCGTGGTGAAGGGCACCGCCTCGCGTGACCGCGCCACGGTGCTGAAGGCTGTCGCCGAGGTGATCCGTGCCGTGCGCGGCAGCCGTAGATGACGGCCCATCAGCCTCGTCACCGGGCGCCCCTCCGGGTGGGGCGCCGGTGGCGAGCGTCGTCGCACTCCGCTTGCCCGCCACGAGCTCCAACTCGTCGAGTACCGTCCAGTGCTCAACCAGCTCATCCATCCCCACCGGCAGTCGCCCACGAACACGCATACTGCCGGACAACCCAGGTCAACGCCGCCGAAAGCAACAAATGATCAACGGCATCTGCGGCTCGTGACCCGTTCGTTAACGACAGCCCGTGAACCTGGTGGTGGGTGGCCACGATGCGAAGGCTGTCGTGGTCGCCGAAATAATCGGCACAGACATGTCCGACCCGCGTGGTACGACTGCAGCGCAGCAGAGTTCTAGCAGACGGGCGGTCAGTAGTGGGGCGACAGGAAGAAGCGATCCGCGTTGCGGATGAGCTCTTGGCCGACATCGAGCTCAAGCGGTTGAAGGCGTCCGAGGTCGTCCTGAAGGCCAGCCGGCTCGCCCGGCTGGTCGGCCACACCGAGTTGACGGAGTTCCTCGGATTCGAGCGCAACGGATACCCGACCGACGGTTCCGTCAGGCCTTGGATCGGACGAGCGGGCCGGTGGGCCGACAAGGAGAAGAAGACCCTCCACACCGGCTCGATCGCGAAAGTGGAGGCGCAGGTCGAGTCTGCCCAGCAGGCCATCGACGCCATGCGCGGCGGGGGCAACTATTCGGGCGACAATGCCCTACTTGCCTCGCGCCGCCACGACGAACGGATCCTCCAGTCCTCGGCCGTCTTCGGCACGTGGGCCGGGATCTGCGGGCAAGTTGTCGCGACCGTCTACGACATGATCACCGAGATCTACCACGAGCTCCTGTTCAGCGAGCTCCAGGCGAGTCTGTTCGCAAACACCCAGGCGAGGGTCGACGGGGCGTTGGCGGCGGCGAGCGGGACTGCGCTCGAAAAGATCGAGCGCATCTCTGACCGCCTCCGGGACGGGGACCGCGAGTCTGTCAGCCAGGCCCTCACCACCTGCCGTCGGCTGATCGATTCCTCCGCGGATTACCTGTTCCCGGCCCGGGACGAGTTGTACAAGATCGGGGACGAGGTCGACCTGAAGGTCGGGCCGCAGCAGGTGCTGAATCGGCTCCAGGCCCACACCCACGCATGTGGGGCGTCCAAGAGTCGCAGGGACCGGCTACGTCGGACCTTGTCCGATCTCTACGCCCGGTGCTCCGCAGGCACTCACGCTGAGGTCACCATCGACGAGGCCCGCTTCATCTTCCTGCAGACCTACATCGCCCTCGGCGAGATCCTGACCCTGAGCGCGGCGCCCGAGCACGGCGACTCCTGATTCCGGTTGCCCGCCTGACATGTGCGGGACCACTGGTGACAAGAATCGCTGGAAGGTGACACCTATCGCGTGAAGTCACAGGGCCGAACGGGCGTGGTGTGGCGCACTTTTGCAAGCGGGTGCTTGCAATAGTTAGCGGGGGTGGTGCAAGGTGGGGACATGGCATCGCTCAACGTCGGCAATCTCGGTGAGTACCTGCGCGAGCAGCGGCGCAATGCGCAGCTGTCGCTCAGGCAGCTCGCCGACGCCGCCGGGGTGTCCAATCCGTATCTGAGCCAGATCGAGCGCGGGCTGCGCAAGCCGAGCGCGGAGGTGCTGCAGCAGGTCGCCAAGGCGCTGCGGATCTCCGCCGAGACGCTGTACGTGCGGGCCGGGATCCTCGACGCCGAGCGGGACCGGGACGAGGTGGAGACCCGTGCGGTCATCCTCGCTGATCCCACGCTGAACGAGCGGCAGAAGCAGGTGCTGCTCCAGGTCTACGAGTCCTTCCGCAAGGAGAACGGGTTCGAGACCGGCACCACGGTGGAGGAAGGCCGCGACGGGGCGGCCGACGCGGTCCCTCAGGACATGGACGCGGACCCCCAGGACATAGCGGACGACGCTAAAGATGACGACGCTCAGGACGACGCCCGACACAGCGACACCGCCGTACGCGGCACCCGCAAGGCCGGCGGCAGCGACGCCGCCCCGCAGCAGTCGGCGGGCTGACGTGACCCAGCACCACGCCGACTGACCCGCGGGACCCAAAACCCTCAAGCGCACGTGACCCGGGAGGACCATCACCATGGCCATCACCGACGACCTCCGTAAGACCCTCAGCGACCCGACCCCGCTCTACTTCGCCGCCGGCACCGCCGACCTGGCCCTCCAGCAGGCCAAGAAGGTGCCCTCCCTGGTGGAGCAGCTGCGCGCCGAGGCGCCGGCCCGTATCGAGGCCGTACGCAACACCGACCCGAAGTCCGTCCAGGAGACGGCCACCGCCCGCGCCAAGGAGGTCGGCGCCAAGGTCAAGGGAACGCAGGAGAACGTCCAGACCAAGGTCAACGAGTTCATCGGCTCGCTGGACGCCGACATCAAGAAGCTCGGCAGCACCCTTGACGCCGACCTGAAGAAGCTCGGCGAGACCGCCCAGGACATCGCGCTGCGCTCGGTCGGCGTCGCCGCCGAGTACGCCGTCAAGGCCCGCGAGACCTACGAGAAGGTCGCCGAGCACGGCGAGCAGGCCGTGAAGACCTGGCGCGGCGAGGCCGCCGAGGAGATCGAGGAGCTCGCCGTCGCGGTCGAGCCCAAGGCCGAGCCGGTCGAGGTCAAGGACGCCGGCCAGGCCAAGGCCGACGAGAAGCCCGCCGAGGCCAAGGCCGAGCCCGCCCCGGCGAAGAAGACCGCGGCGAAGAAGGCTCCGGCCGCCCGCAAGACCACGGCCAAGAAGACGACGCCGCCGGCCAAGTAAGGCAGGCACAGACGGGCGGGTCGTTCCGTCCGCCGTGCGATAACGGGTCGGGCACTCCTGGAGTGCTCGGCCCGTTCTGCGGGTAGCGGCTTTCCGGTTACGGGTACGGTGACCGCGTAGGGACTAACCGAGTCGGGTGGTGGACGTTGTGCTGATGCAGGGGTTCGCAGGGTTCATGTGGCTGCTGAGTGTCGCCCTGATCCTTTTCAGCGGCTTCGCTCTCTTCGACGCCGCCACGCGCCGCGAGGACGCCTACCGCGCGGCCGACAAGCAGACCAAGCCGTTCTGGCTGATCATCCTCGGGATCGCCTTCGTGGTGAACCTGATCTTCAACATCCTGTCGTTCCTGCCGATCATCGGCCTCATCGCCACGATCGTGTACATGGTCGACGTCCGCCCGGCAATCCGCAGCCTCCCCGGAGGCGGCCGCCCGAAGAGGGGTTCAAGCAGCGACGGCCCGTACGGCCCCTACAACGGCGGACGGTAAGCAAAGCGCCCCGATAGGGGCGCGGGGAACTGCGCGACCAGCCACAACGGACCAGCAGTCGGCATACGACAGAACCCGCTACGGCGAGCCCCCGCTCAGCCCGCCCGATCCAACAGCAACACCGCCACGTCGTCAGTCAACTCGCCCCCATTGAGCGCCCGCACCTCATTGACGACCGCCCGCAACAACGCCTCCCCACCCAGCCCCTCGGACAGCTGCCGACGGACAAGCGACACCATCCCGTCCTGACCGAGCCGCTCCCGCCCCTCACCGACATGCCCCTCGATCAGCCCGTCGGTGTACAGCATCAGGCTCCACTCCCGCCCGAGCTCCACCTGCGTCCGCGGCCACCGCGCACCGGGCAGCAGCCCGATCGCAGGCCCGTTGTTGTCGTACGGGAGCAACCGCGCGGGCCGCCCCGGCCGAGCCACCAGCGGCGCCGGATGCCCCGCAAGGCACAGCCCCGCCCGCCGCCCGTCCGGCGCGATATCCACCGTGCACAGGGTCGCGAAGATCTCCTCGTCGGCGCGCTCATGCTCCAGCACCTGCTGCAACGTGCCGAGCAGCTCATCCCCGCACAGCCCCGCCAGGGTCAGCGCCCGCCAGGCGATCCGCAGCTCCACGCCGAGCGCCGCCTCATCCGGGCCATGCCCGCAGACGTCGCCGATCATGGCGTGCACCGTGCCGTCCGGCGTGCGGACGACGTCGTAGAAGTCACCGCCGAGCAGCGCACGCGAGCGCCCCGGGCGGTATCGGGCGGCGAACCGCAGCGAGGAGCCCTCCAGCAGCGGCGTCGGCAGCAGGCCGCGCTCCAGGCGCCGGTTCTCCTGCGCCCGCATCCGGCCCTCGGCGAGCCGCCGCTCGGCCGTGTCGGAACGTTTCCGCTCCACGGCGTACCGGATCGCCCTGCTCAGCAGCCGACCGTCCAGTTCATCCCGGAAGAGATAGTCCTGCGCGCCCACACGGACCGCCTCGGCGGCGCGCTCGGTGTCGCCGGACGCGGTCAGCGCGAGAACGGCGTGCCGGGGCGCGAGCTCCAGGACGTGCTTGAGTACGGCCAGCTCGTCCTCGGCATCGGCCCGGCCGGGCGCGGGCAGCGCGAGGTCGAGCAGGATGCAGTGGACGTCATCGGTCAGCAGCCGCTCGGCCTCGGTGAGATTGCGGGCCGTGCGGATGCGGATCGGCTTGCCGGAGGAATCGAGCAGTTCGGGCACGATCGGCGAGCCGCCGGGATCGTCCTCGATCACCAGCAGGGTCAGGTTCGCGGCATTGCCGCTCGAGTTGTCGACCGGCTCTGCCGTGCGCGGGGCCTCTTGCTTGGAGGGGCCGCGCACTGTGGACGCGGCCGGCGCCTGACCACTTTCCACGGCCGGGACTGCTCTCTGCCGCGGTACGGGTACGGGCATTGTGTTGGGTTCCTTCCCTCCCCCCGAGGGCATGGCCGGGGGACGAGGAAGTCCTCCCACCGACCGGGACCATAGCGGTAGTCGACGCCGTAAAGGAATGGTGTGACGCACGCCGCTCGGCACTCGGCCGCTGTCATATGCCGCTTTCCGTACCGCAGTTGGACAGGGCGACCATGAGGCGGGGATGACGAAGGTCACGTCCACGGATGTTTGAACGCCCGTGCCAGGTGGGCCAGGTCACGTGGTGCGAGTCACGAAACGGACGTGCCGTTATGCATGGGGCATACGGGACGCTCACGCCCCCGGCCGCACGACCCCGAGTATCGGCATCGACCCGGCGCCCGCGACCGTCACTGTCCGCCCCGGGCGCGGGGCGTGGACGATCGCGCCGTCGCCGATGTACATGGCGACATGGCTGGCGTCGTCGAAATAGATGATGAGGTCGCCGGGGCGCATGTCCTTGATGTCGACCGACTTCAGCTGCTTCCACTGCTCCTGCGAGGTGCGCGGAATCACATCGCCGGCCGCGAGCCACGCCTGTGAGGTCAGGCCCGAGCAGTCGTACGTTTTCGGGCCCTCGGCGCCCCACTCGTACGGCTTTCCGATCTGAGCCGTCGCGTACGCGACCGCCTTCTTGCCCGCCGCGGTGGCCTTGCCCTGGACGTCGTCGAGGACGCCGGTGTCGAGCCAGGCGGTCTGTGCCTCGTACGCGGCCTGGCGCTCCAGCTCGGCGAGGCGCTTCTTCTCGTCCTTCTCCAGCTCGGACTCGAGCTTCTCGGCCGCCGCGATCTGCTTCTTGATCTTCTTCTGGGCGGTCGCCTTGTCCTTGCGGTTGGCCTCCAGCTTCTTCCACTGGGCGGAGGCGTCCTTGGCGTACTGCTCCAAGTCCTGCTGGGTGCGGGTCATTTCCTGTATCAGGGCCTTGGTGGCGCGCTCGCCCTGCAGTACCCGGCCCGCACCGTCGAGGAATTCCTGAGGGTCGTCGCTGAGCATCAGATGCGCCTCGTCCGGCAGCCCGCCGCTGCGGTACTGGGCGCGGGCCGCCGCGCCGGCGCGCTTCTTGAGGTCGTCCAGCCTCGCCTGGCCCTTGACGATCTTGTTGGCCAGGCCGACGATCTCCGCGGACTGCTGCTTGGCCTTCTCCTCGGCGGCGTTGTACGCGTCCGTGGCGGCGGCGGCCTCGCGGTAGAGCCTGTCGATCTTCTCGCGGACGACCTCAAGTTCCCCGTTCGTCACGGGAGTCGAGGGAGCGGACGCCGAGGGAGTCGGCGTGGGGGTCGGTGCGGCGAATGCCGTGCCGGGTGCTATCGCCAGCACGGTGACCGCGCACACCACGGTCACGGCCGCCGAGATCAGGCCCCGCTTGCCCGTACCCATACCACTGCCCCCAAACTGATTTACCGTCAGTAACTTACGGACACCCGGGGGATCGTGCCACGAGAGGGCACAAAACGACAGAGGCAAGGACTCTCTCCCCCCGTTCAACCGCTACTACGACGATCTCCCCGCCTTTGTGACGAACGACTCCCAGAGATCGTTCCCGCTCGTCCGGCCGCCCGGGGAAACGAGAGGGAAACCCGTTCGGTCCTGTGCCCCAAGCCGTCCGGTCCTGTGCCCCGGAACCGTCAGAACCTGGGCGCCAACGCCGTCCAGCGCACGGTCACTTCACCCTGTCGCCAGCGCACCGGCCCGTCCGTCACCGGCCAGTCGGCGGTCAGATCCCGGACCGCGCGCATCCAGCGCTGGCGGGCGCCGTAGGAGGCGTAGGGCGCGGCGGCCGCCCAGGCGCGGTCGAAGTCGCGCAGGAAGGCATGGACCGGTTCGCCGGGGACATTGCGGTGGATGAGCGCTTTCGGAAGGCGCTCGGCGAGGTCCGACGGCCGCTCCAGGGAGCCGAGTCGGGCCGCGAACGTCACCGTGCGCGGTCCCTCCGGACCGAGCGCCACCCACACATGCCGCCGCCCGATCTCGTCGCAGGTGCCTTCGACGAGCAGTCCGCCGCCGGAGCCGTCCGCTCGGGGCGCGAGCCGGGCGCACAGCCGCTCCCAGACCGCGGCGACCTCCTCCTCGTCGTACTGGCGCAGCACGTTGGCGGCGCGGACCAGCAACGGCCGCTGAGGGATGGGGATCTCAAACCCGCCGTGCCGGAACACCAGCCCCTCGCGCTCGTACGGCCGTGCCGCCGCGACCCGTGCCGGTTCGATCTCGACGCCGACGACCCGCGCGCGTGGGGCGACGGTACGGAGGCGGCCGAGCAGTTCGACGGCCGTCCAGGGGGCCGCGCCGTAGCCGAGGTCGACCGCGACGGCGTCGGCGCTGCGGCGCAGTGTGGCGCCGTGCGTGGCCGCGATCCAGCGGTCCATGCGGCGGAGCCGGTTCGGGTTGGTGGTCCCGCGCGTCACTGTTCCCACAGGGCGGGGGGCGCGGGATGTCATGGCTACGAGGGTATGCGAACGCACTTCGACCTCGAACGGTTGAGCGACCAGCGGTAATGATTCGGCAAAGAACCCCGAACCGGAAATGGAGTGCCATCGTCCGGTGTTCCTCCTCTGGAGGGCCCGCACGTCCTCCCGAAGGCATGCCCGGACCAAGGAGGAACGCCACGTGAGCCAGTACGTCAGCAGGCTCGGACGGCGCTCCCCGGCCGCGCACCCGCGGCTGCGGCTGCACCGCCGTCCCCGCCGTGTCGCGATGCTCTCCGTGCACACCTCACCGCTCCACCAGCCGGGCACCGGCGACGCCGGCGGCATGAACGTCTACATCGTGGAGCTGGCGCAGCGCCTCGCCGCCATCAACATCGAGGTGGAGATCTTCACGAGGGCGACCACCGCCGCCCTCCCCCCGACCGTCGAACTCGCCCCCGGCGTCCTCGTCCGGCACGTCGACGCGGGCCCCTACGAAGGCCTCGCCAAGGAAGACCTCCCGGCCCAGCTGTGCGCCTTCACCCACGGCGTCATGCAGGCCTGGGCCGGTCACCGCCCCGGCTACTACGACCTCGTGCACTCGCACTACTGGCTCTCCGGCCACGTCGGCTGGCTCGCCGCCCAGCGCTGGGGCGTCCCCCTGGTGCACGCCATGCACACCATGGCCAAGGTCAAGAACGCCAACCTGGCCGACGGCGACACCCCCGAGCCCGCCGCCCGCGTCATCGGCGAGACCCAGATCGTCGCCGCCGCCGACCGCCTCATCGCCAACACCGCGGAAGAGGCCGAGGAACTGGTACGGCACTACGCCGCCGAGCGCGACAAGGTCGCCGTGGTCCACCCCGGCGTCAACCTGGAGCGCTTCAGCCCGGACGGTGGCCGTGCCGCCGCCCGCGCCCGCCTCGGCCTCCCGCAGGACGCCCTGATCCCGCTCTTCGCGGGCCGCATCCAGCCCCTCAAGGCCCCCGACGTACTGCTGCGCGCGGTCGCCGTCCTCCTCGACGAGCGCCCCGAGCTGCGCTCCCGCATCCTCGTCCCCGTCGTCGGCGGCCCCAGCGGCAGCGGGCTCGCCAAGCCGGAGGGCCTGCAGAAGCTGGCCTCCCGGCTCGGGATCGCGGATGTCGTACGGTTCCGCCCGCCCGTCGGCCAGGACCAGCTCGCGGACTGGTTCCGGGCCGCCTCCGTGCTGGTCATGCCCTCCTACAGCGAGTCCTTCGGCCTGGTCGCCATCGAGGCGCAGGCGGCGGGCACGCCTGTGCTCGCGGCCTCGGTCGGCGGCCTTCCGGTGGCGGTACGGGACGGACGTACCGGATTCCTCGTCCAGGGACACAACCCCGTCGACTACGCGCGCGTGCTGGGCGATTTCGCCGACGACCCCGCGCTGTCGGCACGCATGGGCGCGGCAGCCGCCCGGCACGCGCAGTCCTTCGGCTGGGACACCGCGGCCGCCGCCACGGCGGACGTCTACACGGCGGCGACCCAGTCGTACCGCCGTCGCGTACGCTCCCACCATGGCTGAGGCATCGAAGACAGCGCAGGTCATCGAGGGTTTCCTGGGAGACGCCGAGCTCGAGTGGGAGAGCCCCGAGCCCGGCAACTATGTCGTGAAGCTCCCCGGCACCCGCAAGCTCTCCACGACCGTCTCCCTCCTCGTCGGCCGCCACTCCCTCTCCCTCAACGCCTTCGTCGTCCGCCACCCCGACGAGAACGAGGGCGGCGTCCACCGCTGGCTCCTGGAGCGCAACCTCAAGCTGTACGGCGTCAGTTACGCCGTCGACCCGCTCGGCGACATCTACGTCACCGCCAAGCTCCCCCTCTCCGCCGTCACCCCGGACGAGATCGACCGGCTGCTCGGCCAGGTCCTGGAGGCGGCGGACGGCTCTTTCAACACCCTCCTGGAGCTCGGTTTCGCGTCCGCGATCCGCAAGGAGTACGAGTGGCGGGTGTCGCGCGGTGAGTCGACGCGGAATCTGGATGCGTTCATGCATCTGATCCAGCGACCCTCTGACTGATCTCAAGGTCCGGACCAACTAACCCCTGCACAACCTCTTCCGGGTGCAGGGGTCTCGTGTCATGCTCACCGCCGACGCAGATCTGAACGTCGTTCACATCCATGAAGAGCCGCATGGAAGGACGATCAGGCATGAGCCATCAGCACGTAACGGGAGTCACACGACGCACACTGCTCGCCGCCGCCACAGCGGTGGCAGCCACGGCCGCCACCGGCGGCACGGCACAAGCCGCCGAAGTCCCCGCCCTCTGGCGGGAGTTCACCCGAACCCCCTTCACCCACCCGCAGATCCCGTACATCGGCCGCGCGGGCTGCCACCGCGGAGCGACCCGCTTCCCGCGCCGCCCGGTCGTCGCCGACATACGGAAGTACGGCGCCGTGGCGGGTAGCACCACCGACTCCGCCCCCGCGATCAACCGTGCCATCGCCGCTGCCGGAAGAGCCGGCGGTGGCACGGTCTCCATCCCGCCCGGCACCTTCCGCATCGACGACGTCATCCGCATCTGCCACTCGAACGTGGTCCTCCGCGGCGCCGGCAGCGGCCGTACGACGCTGTACGCGACAAAGAACCTCACCGAGCTCATCGGCGTGTACGGATCGCGCTACGGCGGCGACAAGTCGTCGTGGTCATGGGCGGGCGGGCTCATCTGGCTTGCCCCGACGGCCCGTTGGGAGTCCCTCACCGCCGCCATCCGTGCCAAGACCTGGCCTTTCGAAGGCTGGACCGGCAACAAGCGCGACGAGTGGCGGACGCTGACGACCGTCGAACCCGCCCGCCAGGGCTCCTGGACGATCACCGTCGCGGACCCGTCGATGCTCCGCCCCGGCACCCTCGTCCTACTCCGCCTCGCCGACGACCCCGGCCACACGCTCCTGGAGCACATGTGCGGCGGCGGCCCCGGCCCCGAGGCGTACACCTGGGACGACAAGACGAAGCTGACCTCGTACGTCCCCTACGAATGGCCCGTCCGCATCGCCCACGTCCGCGGCCACAAGGTCACCCTCGAACGCCCGCTCCCTCTCGACGTACGCCCCGAGTGGGACCCCCGACTGACCACGCATGTCCAGGAGTTGACGGGCGCGGGCGTCGAGGGCCTCACCCTGGAGGCGGCGCACACCCCGCAGCAGCCGCACCTGCTGGACAACGGGCACAACGGCGTCGTACTCCAATGCGCCTACGACTGCTGGGTCGACGATGTGACGGTCCATCACGTCGACAACGGCTTCGGCCTGGTGGCCGCCTCCGCCTGCACGCTCCGCCGCACGCGCGTGTCGGGCCGGGGCTCCCATCACCCGTACTTCTGCCGCGAGGGCTCGCACGACAACCTCGTCGAGGACTTCACGATCGACCGGCGCACCGCCCCCGCCCCGGCGGGCACGCAGCTGCACGGCATCAACGTCGAGGGCCTGTCGTCGTACAACGTCTGGTCGCGCGGCGACATGGGGATGGGCACCTTCGACAGCCACCGCGGCCTGCCCTTCGCGAACGTCCGCACCGACATCACCGTCGACAACACCGGCCGGCACGGCGGCGACGCGACCGCGGGCCCGCTGTTCGGCGCCCGCTTCACGCACTGGAACATCCGGGTGACCAACGGCCGCGCGGGCCTGATGAAGATCGACGGCCTGGCGCCCTGGTCCGCCACGGTCGGCATCAACGAGGTGCGCGAGTTCGACCAGATCGACGTCCCCGACTTCACCGGCGATCTGCACTCCCGGCTGGAGCTGTACGGCACGACGGACGCCGTACGGCCGCGCAATCTGTACGACGCTCAGCGCGCGCTGCTGCGATAGCTGAGGCGATAGCGGCCCGGGGTCACCCCGACCAGCTTCTTGAAGTGCCGCGTCAGATGGGCCTGGTCGTAGAACCCGGTCGCGGTGGCCGTCTCGGCCGGGCTCGCGCCGCGCAGCAGCAGGGCGCGGGCCCGGTCGACACGGCGGGAGTTGAGGTACTGGTGCGGGGCGATGCCGTAGGCGGAGCTGAACGCCCGTACCAGGTGGGCGGGGTGGGCGTGCAGCAGCCGGGCCGCCTCGTCAAGGGTGAGGCCCTCGGTGACGCGGGCGTCGAGGAGTTGGCGCAGGTCGCCGGCGAGGGCGGGGTCACGGCGCTCCCCGACGGCCGAACGCGCCCGCAGATGGGTCCGGAGTCGGTCTCCTACGAGCGTCAGCCTGCTCTCGGCCTCCAGCTCGTCGCCGGGATGGGCGAGCGCGGAGTGCAGTTGGCCCACACGCTGCCGGAGGACGGGATCGCGCAGGTCGGGGGAGTCGACGGCGGGGCCGATCAGGTCGTCGGTGAGATGGGTCGCGTCGAGGTAGAGGACGCGCTTGCGGAAGCCGTGCGGGGTGGCGGCGGAGCCGTTGTGCGGGACGTGCGGCGGCAGCAGGGACACCGTGTCGTGCGGGGTGCCGTGCTCGTGCCGGTCGAGGTCGTACCGTACGGCGCCGTCGTCCACGATGAGCAGCGTCCAGGCCTCGTGGACGTGCATCGGATAGGCGTACTCGGTGAAGTGCGCGTGGAAGACCTCGATGACGCCCGGGATGTGCGGGCGCCAGGCGGAGACGTCACGCCGGGTGGCCATGCAAAGAACGTACAAGACGATGGCGTACGACGATCGGCAGTCTCGAAGCATGAGCACTGAGCCGATTCGCTTCGACACCAAAATCGCCGTCCTCCTGCGCGACGACCTGGAGCCCTGGCAGCGCCTGAACGTCACCGCGTTCCTGGTCAGCGGCCTGGGCACCGAGCTCCCCGAGGTGATCGGCGAGCCCTACGAGGACGCGGACGGCGTCCCGTACCTGCCGATGTTCCGCCAGCCCGTCCTGGTCTTCGAGGCCACCAAGGAGACCCTGACGGCAGCCCACGCGCGCGTGCTCTCCCGTTCCCTCCCGCGTGCCCTTTTCACCTCCGACCTCTTCGCCACCGGCAACGACCGCGACAACCGGGCGGCGGTGCGCGCCGTGCCGACGGGGGAGCTGGACCTGGTGGGGCTGGCGGTGTACGGGCCGCGGAACGCGGTGGACAAGGCGGTGAAGGGGGCGCGGATGCATCCGTAACGACTTCTTTTGCGAGTCAGGCGGCTTTGACCTCTGTTTTCGCGGGGGACGCCTCCTGCGCCGGGTCCTCCGACGGAAGCCCCCGCATCAGGACGCCGTACCCGATCCCCGCCACCGTCCCGATGACCGCGCACAGCCCCCACAGCCACTCCGCACCCCACCGGTCGATGACGACACCGGACATCAGCGGCGCGACGAGGGAGGCAACCGCCCAGGACATGGTGTACATGCCCTGGTAGCGCCCGCGCCCGTGCACCGGAGATAGGCGGACGACGAGGCTGGTCTGGGTCGGGGCGTTGACGATCTCGGCGAGGGTCCAGACGCAGACGGTGAGGGCGAAGACGCCGACCGAGCCGGCGAAGGCGGTGAGGCCGAAGCCGTAGCCGGCGAGGAGGGCGGAGATCACCAGCAGGCGCCCTGGGTCCCGGTGTTCGATGTAGCGGGTGACCGGGATCTGGAGGACGACGATCAGGACGCCGTTGACGGCGATGGCCAGGCCGTAGTCGGCCGGGGTGAAGCCGGCCTCGCCCATCGCCACCGGCAGGCCCACCATGCCCTGCTGGAAGATCAGGGCGATCAGGAAGGACAGGCCGACGACGCCCATGAAGCGGCCGTCGCGCAGGACCGTGCCGAGGCCGGTGTCGTCCGCCGCCTTCTCGGCCGCGGTGCGTTCGGGGCGGGACTCCGGCAGCTTCAGGAAGACCACGATGGCGCAGATCATGGTCATGCCCGCCTCGATGAGGAAGCCGGCGAGATAGCTGAACTCGGCGATGAAGCCGGCCGCCATGGAGGAGACGGCGAACCCGAGGTTGATGGCCCAGTAGTTGAGGGAGAAGGCCCGGACGCGGTCCTCGGGGCGGACGATGTCGGCCATCATCGCCTGCACGGCGGGCCGGGAGGCGTTGCTGGCCATGCCGACCAGGAAGGCGACGGCGGCGATGGCGAGGGGGTGGTGCATGAACCCCAGCAGCGCGACCGAGAGGGCCGTGGACGCCTGCGCCACGAGCAGCGTCGGCCGCCGCCCGAGCCGGTCCGTCAGCACGCCCGCGCCGACGGAGGAGACGACTCCGCCGAGTCCGTGGAGGGCGGCGACCAGACCGGCGTACGTGGCGGAGTAGCCGCGGTCGAGGGTGAGGTACAGCGCCATGAAGGTGGCGACGAAGCCGCCGAGCCGGTTGACGAGGGTGCTGGTCCACAGCCACCAGAACTCGCGGGGGAGTCCGGAGACGGTTTCTCGGGCGGCGCGTCTCAGAGAGGCGAGCGACATCGGGTCCCCCACGGCAGTCAGCCGGCTGTAAGTGCCTGTAAGCGGCTCAGGCGGTGAGCACAACTTACGAGGACGCTGTCGCGCGGGGCCACTGAATTAACAGATCCCGTCAACCGTCCGGTCCGCGGGCGGCCGTACAAGCGATCAAAGCCTTCGATTACGCTCGGGCGCATGGCCGACGCACCGTACAAGCTGATCCTCCTCCGCCACGGCGAGAGCGAATGGAACGCGAAGAACCTGTTCACCGGCTGGGTGGACGTCAACCTCAACGAGAAGGGCGAGAAGGAGGCAGTCCGCGGCGGTGAGCTGCTCAAGGACGCCGGTCTGCTTCCCGACGTCGTGCACACGTCCCTCCAGAAGCGCGCGATCCGCACCGCGCAGCTCGCGCTGGAGGCCGCCGACCGCCTCTGGATCCCGGTCCACCGCACCTGGCGCCTGAACGAGCGTCACTACGGCGCCCTCCAGGGCAAGGACAAGGCCCAGACGCTCGCCGAGTTCGGCGAGGAGCAGTTCATGCTGTGGCGCCGCTCGTACGACACGCCTCCGCCGCCGCTGGACCGCGACGCCGAGTACTCGCAGTTCGACGACCCGCGCTACGCGACCCTCCCGCCGGAGCTGCGCCCGCAGACGGAGTGCCTCAAGGACGTCGTCGTCCGCATGCTCCCGTACTGGTTCGACGGCATCGTCCCCGACCTCCTCACCGGCCGCACGGTCCTGGTTGCGGCCCACGGCAACTCCCTGCGCGCCCTCGTCAAGCACCTCGACGGCATCTCCGACGCCGACATCGCGGGCCTCAACATCCCGACGGGCATCCCGCTCTCCTACGAGCTGGACGCCGACTTCAAGCCGGTGAAGCCCGGCGGCACTTACCTCGACCCTGAGGCTGCTGCGGCGGCGATCGAGGCGGTCAAGAACCAGGGCAAGAAGAAGTAACCCTGACTGATCAAGCCCCCTGCCTGCGGGTTGTCCGCGGGTGGGGGGCTTTTTGGTGGTACCCGAGCGTGAGCATCGCCTCGGCGACCGCGTCCACCGCCGCATCGGGGATCGCGGTGGCGGCCTCCTCGAGGACGAGCAGCCGCGCCCCGGGGATCTCGCGTGCGATCGCCTCGCCGTTGCCGACGGGGAAGAACCGGTTGCGGCGGCCGTGGACGACGAGGGTGGGGATCTCGATCTCGGGCAGGCGCTCGCGCCAGCGGGGTGTGCAGTCGAGCCTGGAGAACACCATGCCCAGTTGGTTGGCCATCTGGATCGGGGGTGCGGTGCCGGGCGTGCGGTCCCAGATGCGCGCGGCGATCGTGCGCGCGGCGGCGGGGTCGTCGCCGCGGATCTCCGCGCCGGCGGCGGCGAACTCGGCCACCGCCTCGCGGTCGGTCCAGTCGGGCATCGGATGCGCGAACAGCCGGCTCATCGTCGCCTGGTCATGGTCGGGCAGGTCGTCGTCGCTCGGGCCGGGTGCGACCGCGCGGGTGCCGGCCAGGGTGAGCGCCGAGAACGCGCCCGGGTGGTCGAGCGCGGCCACCTGGGCGACCATCCCGCCGACGCCGATCCCCGCGACGTGCGCGGGGGCGCCGCCGAGCGCGTCGGCAAGGGCTGCCGCGTCGGCGGCGAGGTCACGCAGCGTGTAGTCGGGCGCCTCCGGGTCCGCCGTCGTCGACTCTCCGCTGTCGCGCAGGTCGTAGCGCACCACGCGGCGTCCGCCGGCGGCGAGGCGCTCGCACAGCGCGTCGGGCCAGGAGAGCATCGTCGGCCCGCCCGCGAGCAGGACGAGTGGCGCGTCGTCGTCGCCGAACGACTCGATGCCCAAGGCGATCTCATTGACGTCGACGGTGATCATCGGATCACCTCCAGGACGTCGTACGTCAGGTGCGTCGCGGTCGAAGTCGACGTCACGCTCCGCTGCGCCAGCATGCGCGGCGGTCCGCCGGTGAACAGTGGCGTCCCGGCGCCCAGTACGACGGGTGCGAGGTGCAGCGTCAGCACGTCGACCAGCCCGGAGTCGAACGCCGAGCGGACCGTGGCACCGCCGCCCATGAGGACGACGTCGAGATCCTTGCCGCTGTCCGACGACGCCGCCTCGGCACGCTCGCGCGCGGCGGTGACAGCGTCGGGCAGCCCTGTGGTGACGAACGTCCAGTCGAGGTCGGTCAGCCGCACCGCCTCGGGCGGCGAGCTCGTAACGACGACGAACGCGGGCTTGCCGACCTCGCCGGCACCGTAGCCCGTCTTGTCGTCCCACCCGCCCGGCCCGTCCACCACGTCGAAGAGCTTGCGGCCAAGGACGACGGCGCCCGAGCGCGCGGTCGCCTCGCCCAGGACCCGGCGGTCGTCGGGGTCGTCGGAGAACGCCCATTTGTGCAGGGCCTCACCACCGGTGCCCAGACCGTTGTCCGGGCCGGGGTCGGGCCCGGTGACGAAGCCGTCGAGGGACACCGAGATGTCAGCGATGATCCGAGTCATACCAGGGCAGACCCGCGCCACCGCCCAAACTCATCGCTCACACCACTTCAAGCCGCCGCCTCCGCCAGGCGCTGAAACGCCTCGGTGGTGCGCGGGTGGGCGATCTCGTCGAGGAGGTGGCGCCACTCGGGGTCGGGGAGGGTGGGGTGGGCCTGGTCTCAGGCGGTGAGCAGGAGGGTGAGTTCGGTCTCGTCGGGGGCCTCGGGAAGGGCAGCCGTCGTCGTGCTGGTCTGTGTGGAGAGCAGCGAGTTCATGGGAGGTTCCTTCCGGATGAGGACTGCCGGCCTCGGGGACCTGCTGGGTTCTACGATGTCGCCGTCCGCCCGTCCGAACCATGGAGTGCCCTACCGAGTCGCGAGTGCGGGTAGCCCCAGCCCGTTCGTACGGCATTCCCGCCCCGCTCGCGGCACAGTGGACGTATGGACGCAGTGGACGCGCATCACACGAACCTGTTGGCCGGTGCGACACCGGCGACCCGGCTGCCCGCGCAGGATCTGGAGCGGGCGCGGCGCTTCTACTCCGAGCGGCTCGGTCTTGAGCCCGTCGAGGAGCGGCCCGGCGGGCTGAAGTACCGGACCGGTGGTGTGGAGTTCATCGTGTTCGAGTCGACGGGATCCGCGCCCGGCACTTTCACCCAGATGGCGTGGAAGGTCGACGACATCGACGCGGTCGTCGCCGAACTCAAGGCGCGCGGCGTGGAGTTCGAGGACGTCGAGATGCCCGCGCTGTACGGCGGCGGGCGGACCGTGGACGGGATCCTCGAAGTCGAGGGCAACTACCCGAGCACCGGCGCACGCGGCGAGCGCGGTGCCTGGTTCCGGGACAGCGAGGGAAACCTGCTTGCCATCGGAGCGCCGGTGATGTGAGCCGGGCGAAGGTCATCCCCGTACCCTCGCCCGGTGTCCGGTGGTGGCGCGAACAGCTGCGGTCGGGCGGTCAGATCGACAGCGGAACCTTGTGGACCTCGTCCGCCTTGTGCCCCGCCCGCTCGTGAATGCGCTGGACCGCTTCGGCCGAAGGCGCCTCGGAGAGGCAGTAGACGATGCCGGACTCCGGGTCCGCCCAGGCCCGCTCGAAGTGGACGCCCTCTTCCTTCTCGATGGCGAGGTCCGCCTGGTGGGCCTCCCTGAGCTGTTCGGCCGTAATGCCCTTCATCCCGGTGTGTACGTCCATGAACTGAGCCATGGCCTCGCACCTCCTTCTCGCCCGTGCGCTGCGCGTGCTGTTCCTCCATGCTGCGCCCGTACGGCCGTACCAACCAGCGCAGGGGCCCCGGTGTGATGCCGGGGCCCCTGCGAAGAACGGGTCGGTCAGCCGCACTGGCACGGATTGCCGGACTGGCATCCGCACTGGCAGCCCGAGCCGCAGCCGCACGCGCCGATCAAGGTCAGGCTCTTGATCTCGGCGGGCTGCTCGGTCGGACGTTCCTGGGTGGGGTCGGGTGTCGTACCGGAGATGCTGGGGGATTCGGCCATGGTCCCTCCTCAAGGCTGGAGCCTGTGCCCATTCCATGCCCGCCCAGCCGGTCGCATCAACGGCGCACGGAGGCTCTGACGCACGCCCCCGTGCGAAGGTCTCAGGCTCCCGCGCGGAGTCTCAGGGGCCCGTGCGAATTCTCAAGAGCCCTCGGTGCCCGTCACCGGCTGGATGTCCGGCTGGATGTCGGGCTGGAGCTCGTCCGCGTGCTCGCCCGTGACCAGGAACACGACGCGCTTGGCGACCGCCACGGCGTGGTCGGCGTACCGCTCGTAGTAGCGGCCGAGCAGGGTGACGTCGACGGCGGTCTCGATGCCGTGCTTCCACTTCTCGTCCAGCAGGTGCTGGAAGAGCGTGCGGTGCAGCAGGTCCATCTCGTCGTCGTCCTGCTCGAGCTGCATCGCCAGGTCGACGTCCTTGGTGATGATGACCTCGGCGGCCTTCGCCATCAGGCGCTGGGCGAGCTGGCCCATCTCCAGGATGGTGGCGTGCAGGTCGTGGGGGACCGCGCGCTCCGGGAAGCGCAGCCGGGCCAGCTTGGCCACGTGCTGGGCCAGGTCGCCCGAGCGCTCCAGGTCGGCCGACATCCGCAGCGAGGTGACAACAATGCGCAGGTCGGTCGCCACCGGCTGCTGGCGTGCCAGCAGGGCTATGGCCCTGGCCTCGAGGTCGTGCTGGAGCTCGTCGACCTTCTTGTCGCCCTCGATGACGCTCTCGGCCAGCTTCAGGTCGGAGTCGAGGATCGCCGTCGTGGCGCGCCCGATCGCTGATCCGACCAGCCGGGCCATCTCGACCAGACCGTCACCGATCGAGTCGAGTTCCTCGTGGTACGCGTCCCGCATCAGGGTTCCTCTCGTACGTCTGTTTCAGTGGCAGCCGGGGGCCGGGCCCGGTGCATCAGGTCCTGCTGAAACCGGCGCTTCGCACCCCACGCTTCCACGTTCCGGCCCGTACGCGTCCGTTTTCGCCATCCCAAATGAACCAACCCTAGCTCCAAGGTGAACTCTGGGCGACGAGTGTTCGAGGTCGCACTCCGATGGCTGTGGGCATGGACTATCCCATGCCTAACCTGGATGCATGGACGTGAACGCGGCGGTCGCCGCAGCGGCAGCGATCGCCGGTGTGCTCACCGGTGTCATCGCCATGCTGGCGTTCCGCTGGAGCGAACGCGACCAGAAGCGACCCACGAGAACCTCTCTGCACACCGACCCGGTCCTGCCACCGGGCGTCGACACGGTGCTGTCCGTGCTGCGCTCCTCGGCCGTCGTCCTCGACGAGGGGGACGCCGTGGTCAAGGCCAGCTCGGCGGCGTACGCCCTGGGCCTGGTCCGCGGCGGCAAGCTCGCCGTGGAGCCGATGCTGCAGATGGCCCGCGACACTCGGCGGGACGGAGAGATACGCCAGGTGGAGCTGGATCTGCCGAGGAGGGGAACCGGCCGGGGCGAGGCCCTCGCCGTCTCCGCGCGCGTCGCGCCCCTCGGCTCCCGACTCGTACTGCTCCTGGTCGAGGACCTCACCGAGGCCAGACGCATCGAGGCGGTACGGCGCGACTTCGTCGCGAACGTCAGCCATGAGCTGAAGACGCCGGTGGGCGCTCTCTCCCTCCTCTCCGAGGCCGTCATGGACGCCTCGGACGACCCGGAGGCCGTGGAGCGCTTCGCCGGCCGTATGCAGATAGAGGCGACCCGACTGACCAACCTGGTCCAGGAGCTGATCGACCTCTCCCGGGTGCAGAACGACGACCCGCTGGAGGACGCCGAGCCGGTCCGCGTCGACGAACTCGTCGCCGAGGCCATCGACCGCTGCCGGCACGCGGCCGGCACCAAGCAGATCACCATGGCCGCCGGCGGCACCGCCGACCTGCACCTCTGGGGCAACCGCGGCCAGCTCGCCGCGGCCCTCGGCAACCTCGTCGAGAACGCCGTCAACTACTCGCCCGCCCGCACCCGTGTCGGCATAGCCGCCCGCAAGGTGACCGCGTCCGGCGGCGCCCATATCGAGATCGCCGTGACCGATCAGGGCATCGGCATCTCGGAGAAGGACAAGGAGCGCGTCTTCGAGCGCTTCTACCGCGTCGACCCCGCCCGCTCCCGTGCCACAGGCGGTACGGGCCTCGGGCTGGCTATCGTCAAACACGTGGCCGCCTCGCACGGTGGGGAGGTCTCGGTGTGGAGTTCCGAGGGACAGGGCTCCACATTCACCCTGCGGCTGCCGGAGGCGGGTGTCGCCCGCGACCGCGCGACGCAACACTCCGCCCTCGACGACGAGGCCGGACAGTCCGCATCCGCCGTCCCGTCCCCTGATTCCCCTGATTCATCCCAGTACGAACCGCTTCCCGCCCCGGAGGTCCTTCCGTGACCCGAGTGCTCGTCGTCGAGGACGAGGAGTCCTTCTCCGACGCCCTGTCGTACATGCTCCGCAAGGAGGGCTTCGAGGTCGCCGTCGCGACCACCGGGCCCGACGGACTCGACGAGTTCGAGCGCAACGGCGCCGACCTCGTCCTCCTCGACCTGATGCTGCCCGGCCTGCCGGGCACCGAGGTCTGCCGCCAGCTGCGCGGTCGTTCCAATGTCCCGGTGATCATGGTCACCGCCAAGGACAGCGAGATCGACAAGGTGGTCGGCCTGGAAATAGGAGCCGACGACTACGTCACCAAGCCCTTCTCGTCGCGCGAGCTGGTCGCCCGTATCCGGGCCGTCCTGCGCCGCCGCGGCGAGCCGGAGGAGGTGACCCCGGCCGCCCTGGAGGCGGGCCCGGTCCGCATGGACGTGGACCGCCACGTCGTGACGGTCTCCGGCTCCAAGGTCGACCTCCCCCTCAAGGAGTTCGACCTCCTGGAGATGCTCCTGCGCAACGCCGGCCGCGTCCTCACCCGCATGCAGCTCATCGACCGCGTCTGGGGCGCCGACTACGTCGGCGACACCAAGACCCTCGACGTCCACGTCAAGCGCCTCCGCGCCAAGATCGAGCCGGACCCGGGGGCGCCCCGGTACCTGGTGACGGTGCGTGGCTTGGGCTACAAGTTCGAGCCGTAAACCGAGCTTGGTCAGAGCCGCCGGACGGAGTCCGGCGCAGCACCCCGCAGTGCCCGATATGCCGCTACCGCGGCGTGGCCGCGTAGCGGTGCGAGGGGTGCGTCGAGGATGGTGCTCGAGCCGGACCCGGGCGCGCCCGGGTATCTGGTGACGGTGCGCGGTCTGGGCTACAAGTTCGAGCCGTAAACCGATTTCGTACGACGATGAAGGGCGGGACCTCGCTGGAGGTCCCGCCCTTCGTTTCGCGTACGGCCGCTCAGTGGCCGGCGGCCTCGTTCGAGGCGGACCCGGTGGGCGTGGCGCTCCCGGAGGCGGCGTCGCTCGGGGTGGCGTTGCCGGACGGGGAGGCCGACCCGGTGGGCGAGCCGGAGGCACCGTCGCCCGGCTTCGCGGAGCCGCCCGGCGCCGCCGGGACCTCGGTCGGGCCCCAGCTGGAGAAGTAGCTCTCGGCCGGGACGACGAAGGCCTCCAGGCTCACGTCGCCGGTCGTGGAGAAGGTGAAGGTGACCTTCTGGGCGTCGCCGTCCTTCAGGGCCTCGCGGCTGCCGGTGAGGACGGCGGCGGCGTTGTTCTCGCCGCCGAGGATCAGCGAGCCCCCGGCCGGGATGGACAGGCTCTTGCCCTTGGGCGCGGTCAGCTTGGCGGTGCCGGCGCCGTCCACGGTGATGGAGTCGAGCGTCTGCGCCTTGTTGCCGCTGTTGAACACGGTCGCGGCGATCGCTGCCGGGCCGGTCGACTCCTCGTCGGGCTGGGTGATGACGACGGCGTTCTGGATCTTGACGTCCCCGACGGTCGTGGCGGCGTTGTCCGGCTTGACCTCCAGGGTCTGGGCGTTGTTGCCGGCCGCGCACGCGGAGAGCGAGGCGATCGAGAACGCGATGGCGGCGGCGGCGAGGGCGCCGCGTCGAAGGCTGCTGCTCACGGGGGCGGCAACTCCTTGACTCGAACGGGGCGGGCGCGTAAAGCCGCCCTAAGTGTCTGTCAGCGGCCTTAGGCTACCGACCCGTTCCCGCGCGACCGCACCCGACCCTCCCCAAGCGCCCCGCTTCCCTCACCGGGCGGCGCTCGTCGGCCATTCACATAAGTGGCCGAGATCGATCGTCGGCATAGTGGAACCACCGGTGCACAAACTTTCCGTGAAGGAATGCACGGCCGCTCAGATAATTGATCACCGACCGCCGAGCCGGTCTCCTGTGATCAATTCCGGATTCGTCGCACACCCCACTCCACGCACCGAACGGAGTAGCGGAAGTCGAGCACTTGGAACCGGACATATGGGGACGTTCGTCCACTTGGAGGGGCCTCCGGATGTGTGTAACGCGCGCGTTTCACTTCCCCCGGAGAGCCGCTCCGACCTGCGAATACCTTCTTCCACTCGGCCCGCGAAGCACGTTCCTGTTGCTGTTGTCAAGCCCCGAGATATGCCCTGACCTGCGAAAACGCCATTCAGAACCCGCCGTTTCCGTGTTACTCTGGATAGCCACGGAAGGGGTACCTGTCACATGACGTTCAAGGTTGGCGACACCGTGGTCTATCCCCATCACGGGGCCGCGCTGATCGAGGCCATCGAAACTCGCCAGATCAAAGGCGTGGACAAGACCTACTTGGTGCTGAAGGTCGCCCAGGGTGACCTGACGGTGCGTGTGCCAGCGGACAATGCGGAGTTCGTCGGCGTGCGTGATGTGGTCGGTCAGGACGGGCTGGACCGGGTCTTCGAGGTGCTGCGCGCGCCGTACGCCGAGGAGCCCACGAACTGGTCTCGTCGTTACAAGGCAAATCTGGAGAAGCTCGCCTCCGGCGATGTCATCAAGGTCGCGGAAGTCGTCCGTGACCTGTGGCGTCGTGAGCGCGAGCGTGGACTCTCCGCCGGTGAGAAGCGCATGCTCGCCAAGGCCCGCCAGATCCTGGTGAGCGAACTCGCCCTCGCGGAGAACACGAACGAGGACAAGGCCGAGGCCCTGCTCGACGAGGTCCTCGCGTCCTGACGCAGGCGACACGCACGCCGCACTGCCTCAGTACATGGAAATGCCGTGGTGCCCGATGACGTATTTACTGTCGCCGGGCGCTGCGGCATGTTCGCGCCCAGCGCTACCGCAGACACCGCGCGGTGATGTCGTACGCAATCCGTACGCCGAGGATGGGGACCCCCGTACTTGGCGTGCCGGGCCCGGGCAGCTGGCTCGACCGGGGTCACGGAAGGGTTCCGGTCAAGGCGTCGCGCCCGGCACGGTGTGGCCATACCCAAGTAGGCCGAGCACACAAACCTGACAGGAACCGATGTCTGACGATTCGCGCCCTTCGCCCGCGTCCGCCCGCACCGCGGCCGTGATTCCGGCCGCAGGTCGGGGCGTACGCCTCGGTCCGGGCGCCCCCAAGGCACTCCGTGCGCTGGGCGGCACCCCCATGCTGATCCACGCGGTGCGCGCGATGGCCGCGTCCCGTGCCGTCTCCCTCGTGGTCGTCGTGGCTCCGCCGGATGGCGCCGCCGAGGTCAAGTCCATGCTGGACGCCCATGCGCTGCCGGAGCGGACGGACTTCCTCGTCGTGCCCGGCGGTGACTCCCGCCAGGAGTCGGTGAAGCTGGGCCTGGACGCCCTGCCCCCCGAGTACGACATCGTGCTGGTGCATGACGCGGCCCGGCCGCTCGTCCCCGTGGACACGGTGGACGCCGTGATCGAGGCGGTCCGCGAAGGCGCGACGGCCGTGGTGCCCGCCCTTCCGCTCGCCGACACCGTCAAGCAGGTCGAGCCGGCCCCGACGCCCGGCGACCCCGAGCCGGTCGTCGCCACGCCGGACCGCTCCCGTCTCCGCGCCGTGCAGACACCGCAGGGCTTCGACCGGGCGACGCTGGTCCGGGCGCACGAGACGGTGACCGACGACGTCACCGACGACGCGAGCATGGTCGAGCAACTCGGGCCGCGTGTCGTCGTCGTGCCCGGCCACGAGGAGGCCTTCAAGGTCACCCGCCCCCTGGACCTCGTCCTCGCCGAGGCGGTCCTCGCCCGCAGGAGGCTGAACGATGGCTTCTGAGGCGCCGCTTCCCCAGGTCGGCATCGGCACCGACACCCACGCCTTCGAGAACGGCCGCGACCTGTGGTGCGCCGGCCTGAAGTGGGAGGGCGAGGGCCCGGGCCTGGCCGGACACTCCGACGCGGACGTCGTCGCCCACGCGGCGTGCAACGCCCTCTTCTCGGCCGCAGGGCTGGGCGACTTGGGCCAGCACTTCGGCACGGGCCGCCCCGAGTGGTCGGGCGCCTCCGGAATCACCCTCCTCACCGAGGCCGCCCGCATCGTCCGCGACGCCGGCTTCCAGATCGGCAACATCGCGGTCCAGGTGGTCGGCCCCAGACCGAAGATCGGCAAGCGCCGGGAAGAGGCCCAGAAGATCCTGTCGGACGCGGCGGGGGCACCGGTGTCGGTGTCGGGGGCCACGACGGACGGGTTGGGGTTTCCGGGTCGGGGCGAAGGGCTTATGGCGGTGGCGACGGCGTTGGTGGTCAAGAAGGGCTGACTGGTCCGACCTTAAGGGGCGCGGGGAACTGCGCGCCCAGCCCCCACGGCCCCGCACCCGACAACGTTCCCGCACACCCCTCACCGCCTACTACTCTGGACACCGTGACTATTCGCCTGTACGACACCAGCGCCCGGCAGATCCGTGACTTCACCCCGCTCACGCCGGGCTGTGTCTCGATCTACCTGTGTGGCGCCACCGTGCAGGCCGCACCGCACATCGGGCACGTCCGCTCCTACCTGAACTTCGACATCCTGCGCCGCTGGTTCCAGTACCGCGGCTACGACGTCACGTTCATCCGCAATGTCACCGACATCGACGACAAGATCATCACGAAGGCGGCCGAGCAGGGCCGCCCCTGGTGGTCGATCGGCTACGAGAACGAGCGCGCCTTCAACGACGGCTACAACGCCCTCGGTTGCCTGCCGCCGACGTACGAACCGCGCGCCACCGGCCACATCACCGAGATGGTCGAGATGATGCGCGGCCTCATCGAGCGCGGACACGCCTACGAGGCCGACGGCAACGTCTACTTCGACGTGCGGTCGTTCCCGGAGTACCTCCAGCTGTCGAACCAGGAGCTGGACAACCTGCTCCAGCCGTCCGGCGAGGGCGAGACCGGCAAGCGGGACCCGCGTGACTTCGCCATGTGGAAGGCGGCGAAGCCCGGCGAGCCGAGCTGGGAGACGCCGTGGGGACGCGGTCGCCCCGGCTGGCACCTGGAGTGCTCGGCGATGGCGCACAAGTACCTGGGCTCCGCCTTCGACATCCATGGCGGCGGACTCGACCTGATCTTCCCGCACCACGAGAACGAGATCGCCCAGGCCAAGGCCTACGGCGACGAGTTCGCCCGGTACTGGCTGCACAACGCCTGGGTCACCATGAGCGGCGAGAAGATGTCCAAGTCGCTCGGCAACTCCGTACTCGTGTCCGAGATGGTCAAGCAGTGGCGGCCCATCGTCCTGCGCTACTACCTCGGCACCCCGCACTACCGCTCGATGATCGAGTACAGCGAGGAGGCCCTGCGCGAGGCCGAGTCGGCGTTCGCGCGGATCGAGGGCTTCGTGCAGCGCGTCGTCGACCTGGCCGGGGGAGCCGTAGACCCCACTCCCGAGGTGCCGCTCGCCTTCGCCGAGGCGATGGACGACGACCTGGGCGTCCCGCAGGCGCTCGCCGTCATCCACACCACGGTCCGGCAGGGCAACTCGGCGCTCGCGGCCGACGACAAGGAAGCCGCCGTGGCCCGCCTCGCCGAGGTCCGCGCCATGCTCGGCGTCCTCGGCCTGGACCCGCTCGACCCGCACTGGGCCGGGGAGAGCGACCGGGGCGAAGACCTTCACGGCGTCGTCGACAGCCTCGTACGCCTGGTCCTCGACCAGCGTGAAGCGGCCCGCTCCCGCAAGGACTGGGCCACCGCCGACGCCATCCGCGACCAGCTCAACCAGTCGGGCCTGGTCATCGAGGACAGCCCGACGGGCCCGCGCTGGACGCTCGGTCCGCGCTGAGCCTTTCTTGATCGATTGTGCCGCCCGGCCATCCGGGCGGCACACTGCATATACGCACATACGCATGCTCCGGCGTGCTCCGAGAACAGACAGGTAGGTCATGGCAGCCAACAACCGCCGCATGTCCGGCAAGAAGGGCGCGCAGGTCGGCAGTGGCGGCCAGCGGCGCAAGGGCCTGGAGGGCAAGGGACCGACCCCGCCCGCCGAGATGCGCAAGGGCCACAAGAAGAACCGTGTCGCGGGCGCCAAGGCGAAGCAGTCGGTACGGCGCCCCGCGCCCCGCGGCCGTGGCGGCAAGGGCACCTCCGAGATGGTCGTCGGCCGCAACCCGGTCTTCGAGGCGCTGCGCGACGGCGTGCCCGCGACCACCCTCTACGTCCAGCAGTTCATCGACAACGACGAGCGCGTCCGCGAGGCACTCCAGCTCGCGGCCGAGCGCGGCGGCATCCACCTCATGGAGGCGCCGCGCCCCGAGCTGGACCGCATGACCAACGGCCTCAACCACCAGGGCCTCGTCCTCCAGGTCCCGCCGTACGAGTACGCCCACCCCGAGGACCTCGCCGCCGCGGCCGCCGACGCGGGCCAGGACCCGCTCATCGTCGCCCTCGACGGCGTGACCGACCCGCGCAACCTCGGTGCCGTCGTCCGCTCCGTCTCCGCGTTCGGCGGCCACGGCGTCGTCGTACCGGAGCGTCGCGCGGCCGGCATGACCGCCGGTGCCTGGAAGACGTCCGCGGGCACCGCCGCCCGCACCCCGGTCGCCCGCGCCACGAACCTCACCCGCGCCCTGGAGTCGTACAAGAAGGCGGGCATCACCGTCGTCGGCCTCGCCGCCGACGGCGAGGCCGAGATCGGCGATCTGGACGCTCTCGGCGGCCCGGTCGTCATCGTCGTCGGCAGCGAGGGCAAGGGCCTGTCCCGACTCGTCGGCGAAACCTGCGACTTCCGCGTACGGATCCCGATGCCGGGCGGCGCCGAGTCGCTCAACGCCGGTGTGGCAGCGGGCATCGTCCTGTACGAGGCGGCCCGGCGCCGGGTCTGAACACCCGTCCACGGGCTCGCCCGTGCGGGGTAATCCTGGCGTCCAGGACAACCTTGACGCGGTCCGGACACTTCCGGCGAGTCAAAGCAGTGTCCTAACTCCATGTCACTCGGTTAGTTGAGTGTGGACACCAGAACACCCCGCACACCCACGGGGGACCGCTCGTCGGGATACGACGACGCTCCCGCGCTGAGCATGGTGAAGGTGCCGAGCGATCCGGCGCAGGTCATCGTCAATCATGTGAGCTTCCGCGTGCAGTTGGGAGCCTCGACCCGGCGGACTCAATCCCCGCGGGTCGCACGGCACTTGCGCGCCACCGAGGACACCGCCCGCATCCCCGCCGCCTCCGCCCCGGGCACCCGCCGCCGCGCCCCCGTCGTCTGGAGCGGGAAGTCCGACCCGGACGACACCGGCGCGCACCGGCTGCTCCAGGCGGTGCGCGGCGGCAGCGTCCGGCACGGCGAGGAGCCCGCCTCCGACGCCGCGGGAGCCACCCAGGTCATCCCGCGCATCGACGAGGGCGGCTACCGGCACGGCTACGGCGACGACCTCACGGAGCAGACCCTCGAAACCCCGATCGTCGGCGCCCAGCGCAGCAGCCCCGACGCCGGCGAGACCCGGCTCCTGCCCCAGATGCGCTCGGCCGGCAGCGCCTACGACGAACCCGCCTACCAGCGCGAGCGGTTCGACGAGGACCACGGCTACGAGGACGACGACGAGCCGGACACCGACGCGCCGACCAAGCGCCACGGCGACGACCCGGCCCGGCACGCCTACTATCCCGGCCGCCGGATGAACCTCGGCGTCGTCCTGCTCCCGCTGCGCATCTTCCTCGGCTTCATCTCCATCTACGCCGGCATGGGCAAGCTCTGCGACCCCGTCTACTTCGACGGCGGCAAACGCGGCTCCATGACGAAGTGGCTCAACACCCTGCACCCGTGGGAAGTCGCCGAGCCACTGCGCCAGTTCGCCCTCGAACACCCCGTGGGCTCCGGCCTGGTCATCGCCTTCTTCCAGGTCATCGTGGGCGTCCTCACGGTCCTGGGCTGCTGGCAGCGGGTCGCCGCGGTCGTCGGCGCACTGCTGTCGGCCGCGCTGCTGGTCACCGTCAGCTGGAAGAGCGTCCCCGCCTACGACGCCCCCGACATCATCTACCTCGCCGCCTGGTCCCCGCTGATCATCGCCGGCGCCCCCGTCTACTCCATCGACGGCCGTCTCGGCGGCAGCGCCTGGCGCCGCCTCGGCCCCCGCGCCGACATCTGGGAGCTGCGCCAGTACGTCCTGCGCCGCGGCGCCCTCATCACCACCGTCGTCGTCGGCCTCACCCTGCTCGTGGGCTCCCTGCTCGGCGGCGCCGTCCGTGACGCCGACCGCGTGGTCGTCCCCGGCCCCGGCGAGGCACCCCGCAACGAACTCCCGGGTTCCCCGCTCCCGAAGAAGCCCGGCACCAGCGCCCAGGAACGCACCCCGAGCGCCTCCAACCCACCGACCCAGGGCGCCACTTCAGGCACGGCCAGCCCCTCCGGCGCCGCCACCACCCCCGGCGCCACCCGAGACACCGGCACCCTCCCCGGCTCCCCCAGCCAAACCCAGGGCACAGCCGGCCAGGCCCCACCCCAACAGTCCTCCCCAGCCGACGAGGCCCCCAGCACCAGCACGGGCCCCACCTCAGGCGGCACCACCGGCTCCCCAGGCGGCACCGGCGGCGGCGGAGACACCACCCCCGAGGAACCGGGCTTGGTGGGCGGCCTGTTGGGCTAGCCCACTGACTGACACGACGACAGGGTCCGCACTCCATGAGTGCGGACCCTGTTCGTCATACGGGGACTACAGCGCCCCGTTAGGGGCGCGGGGAACTGCGCGACCAGCCCCCACCACCCCGCAGCCGACCGAACAACCTACGCGCCCCCACCCCGCAGCGAACGCAGTTCCTTCGCCGCCTCCGTCAAATCCTTCGCCGTATCAATCGCCCGCCAATACGCCCCCTGCGGAAGCGGAAACCCCGCCAGCCGCCGCTCCCGAGCCAACCGCGGAAACGTCGTCCGCTCATGATCCCCCCGCTCCGGCAACATCCCGGCGAACTCGGGAGAGAACACGTACACCCCCGCATTGATCTCGAACGTCGACGGCGGCGCCTCGATGAAGTCGGTGATGTGACCGAACCCGTCCGTCTGCACAGCCCCCCACGGAATCCGCGGCCGGGCCAGCGCGAGCGTCGCTATGGCGTCCCGCTCGGCGTGGAAGTCGGCCATGTCACGCAGCGAGAACCGGGTCCAGATGTCGCCGTTGGTGGCGTACCAGTGCTGGTCCGGATGGGGAAGGTGCGCGGCGGCGTACTTGAGGCCCCCGCCGCGCCCGAGCGGCTCGGTCTCGACGACGGTCGTGACCCGCACGGGAAGCTCCGCCGACTCCAGCCACTTCTGCAGGACATCGGCGAGGTGGCCGCAGCTGACCACCACGTCCGTGACGCCCTCCTCGGCGAGCCAGACAAGCTGATGGCCGATGATCGGCGTCCCCGTACCGGGGATCTCGACCATCGGCTTGGGCCGGTCGTCGGTGTAGGGGCGCAGCCGGGAGCCCTGGCCCCCGGCCAGGACGACGGCCTGAACGGGGCGGGACGCGGCGTTCGGATCGGTCATGACCCGAACTGTACGTCGCGTCCCGCCGGCCGCTTCTGGCGGCAACCACTGACTCTCAGCTGTGCGCGCCCGCGACCCCCGAGGCGAACGAGGTGTCGCAGACCGGGCGGGAGAAGGACTGGGCCCGGTTCGCGCCGTAGACGCGGACCGCGGCGCGGCCGAGTTCGCGGGCGAGGGAGGCGCAGTGCTTGGCCAGCGACGGGCGCTCGTTGACCGCCTGTTGGAGGTGGGTGAGCGCGATGCCCGGATCCTTCTCCTGGAGTTCGGTCAGGAGCTGCCGGCGCAGCACGTCCTGAGGGGCGCGCTTCTTGGCGGGCGCGGCCAAGTCCTCGGAGGACGCGGTGAGCACCGAGCTCGAGGAGGTCCCCGACCAGTTGACTCGGGTGACCGCGAGGGTCCCGGAGAGAACCAGGACGACGGGCAGGACGAGGGCGAGGGAGCGGCCGATCCGGCGGGCGGGGCCCCGGCCGCGTCGCGTCTGTTGGGTAGTGGAGTGCTTCACGCGAGTGAGGGTAGCGTCCGGTAATGATTTGGCGACATTCAGTCACCGGTTCGGGGGATAGAGAACCGCCTGGAATCGGGTACGGCGTTGACGTACGGCGCTCGAAATGACCGGTCTGCCGGGGTATTTGTCGACAACGAGAAGGGCCCCGCAGCGCTCTGCGGGGCCCTCTTCGTCAACCTGGGTGAATTACCCGGGGTTGTACTTCCTGTCCTCGGTGCGAGGCGTCAGTGCGTCAGTCGGTGAGACGCTCGCCCGTGGAGGTCGAGAACACGTGGGTCTCGCCCGGCCGCGGCACGACGTGCAGCGTGGCGCCCTTCTCCGGCACCGCACGCCCGCTGACGCGGACGACCAGGTCCTTCAGGACGTCGTCGACCTTGGCGCTGCCGTAGACGTAGCCGTCGGCGCCCAGCTCCTCGACGACGTTCACGGAGACGGCGAGGCCCGCCGGGGCGTCCTCGGAGTCCTTCGTCAGGGACGCCGCGGCGCCGCCGTTCTGCTCGACGATGTCGAAGTGCTCGGGGCGGACACCCACGGTCACGGTGGTGTCACCCTTGTCGGCGGCGGCGCGGAGCGCCTCGCGGTTGACGGGCACCACGCTGTTGCCGAACTTCACACCGCCGTCGGTGATCGGGACCTCGACCAGGTTCATGGCGGGGGAGCCGATGAAGCCGGCGACGAAGAGGTTGGCCGGGCGGTCGTACATGTTGCGCGGCGAGTCGACCTGCTGGAGCAGACCGTCCTTGAGCACGGCGACCCGGTCGCCCATCGTCATGGCCTCGACCTGGTCGTGGGTGACGTAGACGGTGGTGATGCCGAGACGGCGCTGCAGCGACGCGATCTGCGTACGCGTGGAGACGCGGAGCTTGGCGTCGAGGTTCGACAGCGGCTCGTCCATGAGGAACACCTGGGGCTCACGCACGATGGCGCGACCCATGGCGACACGCTGGCGCTGACCACCGGAGAGGGCCTTCGGCTTGCGCGCCAGGTAGTCGGTGAGGTCGAGGATCTTCGCCGCGTCCTCGACCTTCTGGCGGATCTCCGCCTTGTTGACGCCCGCGATCTTGAGCGCGAAGCCCATGTTGTCGGCGACCGTCATGTGCGGGTAGAGCGCGTAGTTCTGGAACACCATGGCGATGTCCCGGTCCTTCGGCGGCAGGTGGGTGACGTCGCGGTCGCCGATGCGGATGGCGCCGGAGTTGACGTCCTCGAGCCCCGCGAGCATCCGGAGCGACGTGGACTTGCCGCAGCCGGAGGGACCGACGAGGACGAGGAATTCGCCGTCCCCGACCTCGATGTCCAGACCATCGACGGCGGGCTTCTCGGTGCCCGGGTAGATCCGGGTCGCCTTTTCGAACGAGACAGTGGCCATGGTGAATGGGCCCCCTTCTACCGGCAGGAACGTGCCGGACGATCCGTTGTAGGAAGGTGGTGCCACTACGGGTGGTTCCGTTGTGGTGTAGTCCACATAAGTGAACTGGGTCAGGACGGTACCTGGCGTTCACCTGGTCTGTCAGTACCTGGACCGGTGTGAACTTCGCCGAAATTTTCGAGGACCCCCGTCGGAGCGTCCCGCAGCCCCAGCCGCAGATGCTCCACGTGATAGAGGGCTTGGTCGAGCAATTCGGCTACGTGGTTGTCGTAGAGGGCGTAGATCACGGAACGGCCTCGCCGCTCACCCGTCACCAGCCCCAGGTTGCGCAGCAGCCGCAGCTGATGCGAGCAGGCGGACTGTTCCATGCCGACGGCGTCCGCGAGCTCGGTGGCCGCGCACGGGCCCTCCTGGAGCCGGGCCAGGATCCGCAGGCGTGAGGGGGTGGCGAGGGCCTGCAGCGTGGTGGCGACGTCTGCGGCGCCCACGGCTTCGAGGCGTTCCCGTGACGTGGCAGAGGTCTTGGCGTCCGTTCCGTGGCCCATGGCCCTCATCCTACGGACGCCCATCCATGAACGTATGAATGAGTCTTCATCTAATCCTGTACGGTGAAACCAGCGGCGCCGGACTCACGGCTGTCCGCCCACTCGTCATGCCCTCGTGAAGGACACCCGCGCCCATGCCCTCCACCCTCACCCAGCCGACGGCGGACCGGACCGCGCCGACGCGGCCGCAGGAAGCCATCCGCCGCCGCACCCGCGTCCTCGCCCTCCCCGAGGCCCGCTGGGCCGCCGCGGCCACCGCCTTGTTCCTGCTCGCGCTGCCGCTCCAGCTGGCCGGCGCCCCCGCCTGGACCTGGGGCCCGCTCTATGCCATGTCATATATCACTGGCGGCTGGGAGCCGGGCTGGGAAGGCCTCAAGGCCCTCAAGGACAAGACCCTCGACGTCGACCTGCTGATGATCGTCGCCGCCCTCGGCGCCGCCTCCATCGGCCAGGTCATGGACGGCGCCCTGCTCATCGTCATCTTCGCCACCTCGGGCGCCCTGGAGGCCCTGGCCACCGCCCGCACCGCCGACTCGGTCCGCGGCCTGCTCGACCTGGCCCCCGCCACCGCGACCCGCCTCACCGCCGACGGCGGCGAACAGACCGTCGCCGTGGAGGAGTTGACGGTCGGCGACATCGTCCTCGTACGCCCCGGCGAACGCGTCGGCGCCGACGGCCGTGTGCTCGACGGAGCCAGCGAGGTCGACCAGGCGACCATTACCGGCGAACCGCTGCCGGTCGCCAAGGAGCCCGGCGACGAGGTCTTCGCGGGCACCCTCAACGGCACGGGTGCCTTGCGTGTCCGCGTCGAGCGGGACGCCTCGGACTCCGTGATCGCCCGGATCGTCCGGATGGTCGAGGAGGCCTCCGAGACCAAGGCCCCCACCCAGCTGTTCATCGAGAAGGTCGAACAGCGCTACTCGGTCGGCATGGTCGCCGTCACCCTCGCCGTCTTCCTCGTCCCGCTCGCCCTCGGCGCCGCACTCACCGGCTCACTGCTGCGGGCGATGACCTTCATGATCGTCGCTTCGCCGTGCGCGATTGTTCTTTCCACCATGCCGCCGCTGCTGTCCGCGATCGCCAACGCCGGACGCCACGGCGTCCTGGTCAAGTCGGCGGTGGTGATGGAACGCCTGGGCCAGGTCGACACCGTCGCCCTCGACAAGACGGGCACCCTGACGGAGGGCACCCCGCGCGTCACGGACGTAACCCCGCTGCCGGGCTCCGGCCTCGACGAATCCGCCCTGCTCACCCTGGCCGCGGCCGCCGAGCACCCCAGCGAACACCCGCTGGCCCGCGCCATCGTGGCCGCGGCCCGCGAACGCGGTCTTACGCTGCCGGAGACCGAGGACTTCGACTCCACACCGGGCGTCGGGGTGACCGCCGGGGTCGACGGCCGCATCGTCGCCGTGGGCGCCCCCGCACGCCTGCTGGACGACACCGATGACACGGCCGCCCTGGTCGCACGGCTGGAGGACGAGGGCCGTACGGCGGTCCTGGTGACGGTCGACGGCACCCCGGCCGGGGTCTTGGGCATCGCCGACCGCCTGCGCCCGAACGCGGCGGCCACGATCACCTCCCTCGCGGCCCTCACCGGAACCAAGCCCGTGCTGCTCACCGGCGACAACCCGCGCGCCGCCGCCCAGCTGGCCGCCGAGGTCGGCATCGACGACGTACGCGCCGGGCTGCTCCCGCAGCACAAGGTCGCCGCGGTGAAGGAGCTGGAGGCCGCGGGCCGCAAGGTGATGGTGGTGGGCGACGGCGTCAACGACGCCCCCGCTCTCGCCGCCGCCCACTCCGGCGTCGCGATGGGGCGCGCGGGTTCGGATCTCGCGCTGGAGACGGCGGACGCGGTGATCGTCCGCGACGAACTCACCACGGTGCCCGCGGTGATCGCCCTCTCGCGGCGGGCGCGGCAGCTGGTGGTGCAGAACCTGGTCGTCGCCGGAGTGTTCATCGCGGCGCTGGTGACCTGGGACCTGGCGGGGACCCTGCCGCTGCCGCTCGGTGTGCTCGGGCACGAGGGGTCGACCGTGCTGGTCGGCCTCAACGGTCTGCGGCTGCTGCGGGAGGCTGCGTGGCAGCGGGCGGAGCGTGAGTCGGGGCGCTGAGCCGCGGCTCCGTACGACGCGCGGCGGGGGCGCCGGACGCCGCCACCGCTTTCAGCTCCTGGGCCACGGCGGCGCCGATCATCTCGGCGTCACCGGCCCGCAGATGGCTGACGACGGTCAGGGTGTAGGCGTCGGCGGTGTGGACGAGGCAGAGGTTCGCCGTGCCCGGCGGGGAGAGCTGCGGCAGCGGAACGATGCGGGCCAGGGGACGGCCGTACAACTGACTGGGGCTGTCCCGCCACTTGAACGCGGTGCACAGGCTGGTGGTGATCTCGGGGCGCGCAAGGCGCTTGGCCATCACCTCGGCCAGCCACGGCACGGTCCGCGCGGAGGCCTGCAGTGCGGGCAGGATCGCGCGGTGGGCGTCGCAGCGGTGATGCAGCGCGGCGACCAGGTCCTGGCACGCCTGCAGACGGTCCACCGGGGAGGCGATGTCGACGGGCAGCGGGATGCGCAGCACGGTGACGCCGTTGCCGAGTTGCCCTGCGCTGTGCCGGGTCCGCAGGTCGACCGGCACCGTGGCGTACAGGGGGGTCGGTCCCTTGGGCCAGGACCGCAGGGGCCCGTAGCAGGCGCGGAGGGCGCCGGCGTAGGCGCTCAGAAGCAGCTCGTTGAGCGTCGCTCCGCGCCCGCCGGACGGCTGGCGGCGGGCCGTGCGCATGGTCTGCGGGTCGAGGCCGACCATGGCCACCGACGGCCGCATGCCGTCGGCGGGCGCAGGCGGAAGGGGCTGGCTGGGAACCCCGATGCGGTGCAACTCCCGGAACACGGTGGCCGCTTTGATGCGCGGGCGCCCCGCTGCCGCGGCCGGTCCGAGCGCGGACGGCGGTGCGGCGTCGTCCATCAGCATCCGGAAGAGCGTCTCCAGCGATCTGCCGTCCAGCAGCGCGTGATGGGCGAGCAGCACGATGGCGTGCTCGCCCGCCGGGGTGGCGTGCGGGACCACCAGCAGCCGCCACAGGGGCCGTTCGGGCGGCAGCGGGTGCCCGACGCCGACCGTCAGCAGGGAGTCCAGGTCCTGGTCCGTGGCGGTGATGTGCGCGGCGGGATCGAAGGGCCGGGCGGCCGACCACCGGTGGCCCGACAGCGCCGCCGGCCCGGCGGGAGGCTGCAGCACCTGGCTCATCCGGTCCAGTTCGCCCCATCGCTCGCGGACTCGGGACCGCACCTGCTCCAGGTCGAACGGCGTTCCGGGGAACACCGCGGCGATGCCGATCGTCCCCGGCAGCCCATTGCGGAGGTGCCCCTCGTCGAAGGCCGACAGCCTCATGTTCCACAGCCTCTTTCCTTGGTGGTGCAGCTGCCCGGGCCCCCGCCTCGGTTGATCAACCGTCGGGTGAGTCGAACACGGCACAGGCGTTGTGGCCGCCGAACGCGAAACTGCTGCTGATCACCGGGCCGTCCGGGATCTTGCGTGGCTCGGCCGTGACCACGTCCAGTTCGCATCGGGGGTCCAGCCGCGTGAGATGGGCGGTCGGCGGCGCGAGCCCTTCACGCACCGACCAGGCCGCGATCACGGCCTCCACCGCTCCCGCCGCCCCCAGCGCATGCCCGGTCACCGCCTTGGGGGCGGTCACGGGCACCCCGCCGGGGCCGAACAGGGCGGTGATGGCCTGCGCCTCCGCGAGGTCGTTCAACTGGGTACCGGTGCCATGCGCGTTGACATGGGTGACGGCGTCGGCCGTCGTGCCCGCGTCGGCGAGCGCCTGCTCCATGCACGCCCGGGCACCGGCGCCGTCGGGATGCGGTGCCGTGAGGTGGTAGGCGTCGGAGGTGCGCCCGTACCCGGTGAGCGTGGCGTAGATCCGGGCACCCCGCACGCGGGCGAGGTCCAGCCGTTCCAGCACCAGGAAAGCCGCCCCTTCGGCCAGGACGAAGCCCCGCCGCTCCTCGTCGAACGGCCGTGACGCGGACGCGGGTTCCTCGCACTCGGTGACCATCGCGCCGGACCGCCCGAAGGCCAGCGCGGTCGTAGGAGTCAGCGGAGCTTCATGTCCCCCCGCCACCACCACGTCCGCGCCCCCCGCCCGGATCATCTGCAGCGCCTCACCCACCGCATGCGTCCCGGAGGCACACGCGGTGGAGACCGTCAGACTGGGGCCGGTGATACCGAGCTTGGCGCTGACCCAGTACGCCCCCGCGTTGTGCATCAGCCGCGACGCGTACAGCACATCGGGCCGCCCGATGCCGTTCTCCTGACTGATCACCCCGCCGTAGCCGGTCCCGGTGACCACCGCCCGCCGCCCGGCCGGCACATGCAGTCCTCCGGCATCCTCCACGGCGTCCACGGCGGCACACACCGCCAACTGCACCGAACGGTCCGCCCGCCGCACCTCCTTGGGCGTCAGCTGCCCGCTCGGGTCGAAGTCGCTCATCGGACCCGCCGGATATACGACGGCTCCCTCGTCGTCGAAGGCATGCAGCGAGATCGCCGAACGGCACTCCACCAGACTCGCCCACAGCGCGGCCGGAGTAGCTCCGGCCGCGCAGCGAACCCCCAGGCCCGTGACGGCGACGGCGTGGCGGGGCGTCACCGGGCGGCGAGGGGGCCGTGGCCGGCGTGGGTGCGCAGCCTCACGATGAGGTCGGCGACATCACCCACGGTGGACACCCCGGAGGTGTCGGTTCCCCGCAGGGACACCCCGAACTCGTCCTCCGACGCCGCCTGCAGCTCGGTGATGTCCAGACTGTCGGCGCCCAGATCGGCCACGAGCCGGGCCTGCGGCACGACCGCCTCCACCGGCACCGACATCACCCGCGCGCACAGCGGTCGCAGCGCTTCCCATACGTCCACGTGTTCCACGTCCATGCAGCGTCTCCGTTTCCTGGTGCTCACAGTGATGGCGTCGAGGTACGAGCCCATGTCTCAAACTCCGTGACGACCGCGTCGGCGAGCCGACTCGCGTCGTCCGGGCGCAGGTTGCACACCACGGTCAGCGTGACCGCGTCCCCTGCCTGGGCCAGGGCGAAGCTGGCGGTGCCCGGGTGGTGCAGGGGCGGCAGCCCCACCGTGCGCACGAGCGCGTGGCCCTGGAACGTGCTCGATCCGCCGGGCCACTTGACGGCCGTGGTCGCGGTCGCCGCGAAGCAGGAGTGGCGACCACGCTTGGTGAGAAGTCGGGTCACCCAAGGACCGGTCCGCCGCGCCGCTTCCGCCGCGGGAAACAGCACCGAGGCGTGCACGGAGGCCCGCGCGGGAACCGCGGCCAGCGCGGCCTGCCCCGCCCGCAGCCGCGCCACGGGCTCGTCCACATCGACGGGCAACGGCACCCGAATCACCGTGAGGGCATTGCCCAGTTCGCCCGGATCGGCCCGGCTGCGCAGATCACACGGCACGGCCGTGTACACGGGTTCATCCCGCTGCCGCCACCGCCGTACCGGACCGTACTGATCCCGCATCGCCCCGGCCACCGCGCCCACCAGCAGCTCGTTCAGCGTCGATCCCCGCCCGTCGGCAGGCTGCCGGCGGGCGGCCCGGACCGTGTGCGCCGACAGCTCACTCACCGCGACCGAGGAGTACGTCCGCCCCGGCGACGGCATCGGCAGGGCCTGCCCCGCGGCCGTCATCGCCCTGAGTTCCCGGCCCACCGCTCGCAGCCCGGCACGCGACAGCGGCGCCGGCCGGGCAGCCGCCCGCACCGCTCCGGGGCCGTCCATCAACGCACGCATCAACGTGGCCAGCGAGCGCCCGTCCAGCAGCACATGCTGCGCCACGAGCGCCAGGGCGAAACCGCCGTACGCCGCGTCCGGGACCACGTACAGCCGCCAGGGCGGCACCCCGCCGGCGAGCGGCCGGTCCACGCTCTGCGCCCACAGGTCGTCCACCTTGTGCCGGGCCAGGACGACATGCACGTCGGGGTCGAACGGCCCCGGTACGACCCACCGCGCGCGCCCGCCGCCGCTTTCCGGACGGTCGAGCACACAGTTCATCCGCTCCAGATGTGCCCACCGCTCGGTGACGCGCGCCCGCACCTGCGCCACATCGGGCTGCTCACCGGCGAAGACCGCCGCCAGGCCGACAACTCCCGGACACCCGTTGAACAGCAGCATCTCGTCGGCACAGGACAGTCTCATGCGATAGGTCGCCATACCCTTCCTCGTCCAACGCCCGCACCGTGACGGTGCGGGCGTTGGACTGCGAGGCCGATCGCCTCGAACCGTCTGCTCAGAACGCTTCGCTGTTGCAGCCCATGTCCGAACCGAGGTCGGTGGGCTGCGCACCCGGGTTCCCCTCGCCGTTGAGCGCGTTGCCCAGCGCACCGTTGATGGCGCCGATGCTGCCGAGGATGTCGATGTTCATGTCGTGCGAGCGGCATTCGATGCTCTGGTTGACGTCGAAGTCGTTGCCCGGCCCGTGGGCGACGGCAGGGCTGACGCCGAAGGAGCCGACACTGCCGAGGACGGCACCCACGAGAGCGGCCTTCTGAAGCTTGCGCATTTCTTCTCCGTTGAACGAGCGGATGAACTGAACGAGCGGAATGACGAACTGCGGTGACGCGATCAGCCGAGTCGGGGCAGACCCAACTGACCCACGGGCGGCGCCGCTACCTGACCGAGGCCGAGCCCGGGCACCTGCGGTGTGCCGCCGGTCGGCGCGATCAGCGGGTTGATGAGCGGGTTCACCTCAGGGTTGAACTGCGGGTTCACCTGCGGGGCGACGCGCGGCGCGGGCTCCGGCTCGAAGACCTGCGGTACGTCGAGCTGCGGGGCGACCTTCGGAGTGACCTGCGGCGCCGTCTGCGGGGAGACCTGCGGTACGACCTCCGGCTGCTGGGCGGGGGCGTGGTGCGAGCCGTGCGGTGAGCTGGAGGCCTGCGCGTTGCCGGTCGACGTGGCGACGGCGGAGGCCTGACCGCTGTGGTGCGGGGCTGGGGCGGGCGCCGGAGGTGCGTAGTGGGGCGCCGGCTGGGCGTAGGACTGCGGACCGCTGACCTCCGCCGTGCCCTGCGAACGGGCCACCGCCGAGGCCTGCGGAGGGGGCGCCTGGTACTGGGGGGCGGGCGCGGGTGCGTAGTACTGCGGCGGCGGCGCCTGGTACTGGGGGGCGGGTGCCGGTGCGTAGTACTGCGGCGGCGGCGCCTGATATTGGGGCGCGGGCGCCGGGGCGTAGTACTGAGGTGCCGGGTAGTACGGGGGAGGAGGCGCCGCGCTGACACCGCCGTACCCGGGAGAGTCGGCATGGCTGACGCCGGCGCCGATGGCGGACAGACCGCCGGCCGTTGCTACGACGAGCGCGGCCTTGTGAAGCTTGCGCATGGAACCCCTCGGCCCTTCATTACCTGTACAGGGAAAATCCGTTGTATTCAGTGCAGTCTTGCGTGCGATCAGTCTGATGTTCGTGCTGCGCCCTAACAGGGGTAACTCCTGGGCTGTCATGTGGACTTCACGCCGGAGCCGACAGCCGATCCCAATTGCCCTCCCTGATTCATGATCGCTGCCCTCTCTCAGCTGGCAACGAAATTTCCCCCGGCCTGGTCACGGGGTGAGAAACACCGTCACTCATTTGCCAACGGTCGGATTATCGGTTCTGTTTTTTGGTCGCAGCAAATGGGTGACCACACCCCGACTCACGTGACTGGCGCCGCACTTGGCTCGTTCCAGCAACAGCCGCACTGGTCATCAGCAACGCAATACGTTCCGTGCACAGGTCAATGAAGGGCCGAGGTTTCATGCGCAAGCTTCAGCAAGTCGCGCTCGTCGTCGCAGCAGCCGGAGGTCTGTCCACCGTCGGTGCCGGCCCCAGCTACTCCGCCCCTGTGGCGTACAACGGTGCGCCGCCGCCGGTTTCGCAGCAGGACGCCCAGGCCACCTCGATGACCTCCGCGCAGGCCACGTCGCAGAACTCCGGCTCGTCGGCCCCGCGGCGGATGGCTCTCCCGACGCGGGGCGCCGACGTCAGCCCGCAGGTCAACCCCCAGTTCAACCCGAAGCTCAGCCCGAACATCTCCCCGCAGGCGGCCCCGCACACGGGCCCGGGGCAGGGTGAGGTCGGCCAGACCAACCTCTTCCGCCCGTCCCAGGAGTGCAGCCCGCAGTCCCTGCTCAACGCTGCTGTCCCGGTCGCCGTACTCGCCGCCGCCGAGAACCGCGGCATCGACTGCGGTCAGACCAACAGCCAGGCAAACTCCCTCGCCCACGCCCGCGCCACCACCACGCGCTAGGGCGGCACGGGCGGCCGTCCGCCTGAGCAGACCGAACGTCAGCTGATCGACCCGCAACGGGCCCTTCGAGGATCACCTCGTCAAGGGCCCGTTCGTATCTGATGCGGCGTCAGGGTGCTTCCGTCACGCGATCGGTAAACCCGGCGCGTCGCCGGACATACCGGGATACTTCGTATTAACCTCCCGTAACTGTACGAAGTCGATCTTTTACAGATCGAACCCACACCTCACTCCACCGGAGATGACATGCACAAGCTTCGCAAGGCCGCCGTTGTGGTCGTCGCCCTCGGCAGCGTCGGCATCCTGGGCGCCGGCACCGCCAGCGCCAACGGTCAAGACGGTCACGGCGGCAAGGACGGGGGCAAGTTCAGCGTCCTGCAGAGCTCCAACTGCAAGTCGCACGACCTGAACCTCGACGTCCTCGGCCAGGTCGGCGTCCTCAACGGCCTGCTGGGCAACGCGCTCAACGGCGAGGGCAACTCGGGTGGTCAGGACACCCACCTGGGCTCGTCCATGGGCTGCAACAACAGCGCGTTCTAATCGCGCGACGGTCGCACAGGCGGCCGACGGCCGGAAAACAGGCCCCGGCACCGAGCTCAGGCTCGGTGCCGGGGCCTTTTGCATGGCGCACTGATATTGCTATTTAATATTGAGTAAAGGGAATTCACTGGCATCGGCCAAGGTGGTGAGAATTCCCTGAATTCGGCGTGCCGCCGAGTGTGCCAAAATTCTTCCTATTACCCTCTGTAACCGTACGAAGCCGATCTGTTACAGATCGCACCACTTCACTCCATCGGAGATGAACATGCACAAGCTCCGCAAGGCCGCCGTCCTGGTCGCCGCTCTCGGCAGCGTCGGGCTCCTGGGTGCCGGTACCGCCTACGCCGACGGCGGTCCGGGCGGCTGGAGTTCGGGCGATCGGGGCCACCACGGCAGCCACCACGAAGGCCGCAAGAGCAGCCCGACCCTCAACGTCGCGCAGAGCACGACCTGCAAGTCGCACGACGCCAACGTCAGCGTCCTCGGCCAGGTCGGCATCCTCGACGGTGCGGCCGGCAACCTGCTGAACGGTGAGGGCAACCCGGGCGCGCAGGAGACCGGCCTGGGCTCGTCCATGGGCTGCAACAACACCTTCGGTGGCAAGTAAGGCACCAAGGGCGGTAAGGGCTGATCCCTTCCCCTGAAAAATGCCGGACCGGGAGAACATCCCGGTCCGGCATTTTTCGATCGCCTCTCAGAAATCGAATTTAGGCAGCTTGAACCCCTTGGGCAACGGCACATTGTTGGAGCACTCCACGACCGGTCCGACCCTCGTGGTCCCGCTGTTCCCCACCCCGTGCTGGGGGAACACCAGGCGCGGCCGTTCGACCGTCGAGCAGTCGTGCTTCTGCTGGACGACAGTGCCGTCCTTGCCCTTGTGGAGGGTCTCGCTCTTGCGAACGCACGTGATGTCACCCTGGGCGGAGGTCTTGCAATCATTCGAGGGCACCGCGGCGTACACCTGCCCGGCGCCGCCGTAGATCACGGCGAGGGTTCCGACGAGCCCCGAGATGGTGGCGATCTTCTGTCGACCGATCATGTGCTGCGTTCCTTTGCGGATCCGAAATGCCAGAGCCATCGCCCGGCGCGATGTCAGCTGCGTCCGGCGATGGCATTGCCGCAGCCCGGCCGCGCACCCTGGTGGGTCTGCCGCGCGTCCGGGCTGCCTTCACATCGTGTGATGTGCATAAAGTGTTCCGATGAAATTCGATGCGCCTGCCGTGACGCTCCGAGGCGATATGCCCCGCCGCTGTCATGACGACAATCGCAGTGCCCTGAAATTCGCGCATCGAACTCCCGGCGCTTCTTTACTTGGCGATGTAGGGAGCGGAGTACTCGCCGAAGCCCTCCGGCGCGGCGTACTGGGGAGCGTACGGAGCGGCCTGGGGGGCGGCCTGCGGAGCGGCCTGCGGGGCAGGCTGAGGAGCGGCCTGGGGAGCGGCCTGAGGCGCGGCAGCCCGGTGCGGAGCGGAGTGCTTTCCGTACGGAGCGCCCCACGTGGCCACGGCGTTGGCCTGCGAGGTCGCCACCGCGGTGATGTCCGGTCCGTCCCAGCCGCCCTCGTGGGCGGAGGCCGTGCCGGCGCCGGCACCGAAGGCGGACAGCCCTGCGACCGCTGCGGCTACGACCGCAACGCGCTGAAACTTGCGCATTGAATTGACCCTTTCTTTCCGGGGCGTGAAGCCCTGGCTTGACTACTTAGTGTGAGCATATACACGCTAACCGTAGCAATTTGGGATCTATTGCCCTTCTGTGTGTCGTGTCGGCTCATGCCGAGGCACCCCTTTCCTCCGCCTATTGCCATGGGCTTGGAGAGGGGTGAGAGAGCCGGCGTCGTTGTGGCAACGACGGTTCCCCGAGGGGGAGTTACGGCCAGTGGGGCGCGGTCACCCGTTTGCCGAAACGGCGGATGGCCGGACCAGGTCGACCTGGTCCGGCCATCCGCCGTAGGGGAGTTGAGGAGGCTGACGGGGGGTCAGCCGCCCAGCAGGCGTTGCAGCGCCGTGCGGTTGTCGCTGCTGGTGTCGACGGCCGGCGCCTCGGACGTCGGGCCGGCACAGGTGATGTGCGGCCCGATCCGCGTCTGCCCGTTGTTCAGCAGGCCGGGAGCGGGCAGGGTCAGGGGTTCCGTCGGCTGGCAGTTCACGCTCCGGCGGACGGTGAACCCGTCACCCTCGGGCGTCTGGCCCACGATCCGCTGGGTGCAGACGATGCTGCCCTCGGCGTCGAGTGTGCAGACGCCCGGGCCGCCTGCCGCGGATGCGTGGGTGACGCCGACGAAGGTCATGGCGAGGCCGCCGAGAATCCCCGAGACGGCCGCGATCTTCTTTCCGTTGAACATGTGTTGCGTCTCCTTGGTGAGGGGTGCCCCGGGCGTCGTGCGCCGCGAACCGGCCGCGCCGGGTCCTGGGGTGTCGGAGAGGCGGACCCCGGCGTCCGGCCGATGTCCGGGACGCTGGGGTCCAATTCGCTTACGAAGTGAAGGGCCGGCCTGCTGAAGGCGCTGGTGCTTCGGGGCCCGTGAAGGCGTCGACCTCAGTCGGTGAAGGCGTTGTTGAACTGGCCGCAGGTGGTGTCGAAGGTCTCGGCGAGACCGAGCAGGCCGATCGGGAGGTCGCCCTCGGCCACCGTCTGCGGGCTGCACTCCTGGTACGGCCGGTAGAGGTCGGTGACGGACACCTGCGCCCGGGTGGGGGCCTGCTTGTGGGACACGTGCGGCCGGTCGGACTTGTGGCCGTGCCCGCCACCGTCGGCGTAGGCGGCAGTGGCGCCCGCACCGGCACCGACGGCGGTCAGGCTGCCGGCCGCGGCCGCGACGATCATGACCTGCTGAAGCTTGCGCATGGAACCCTCGGTCTTTCACTACATGTACGTCGAGGCTGATTGCCTACTGTGACTGAACGAACACTAGCAGTAGCGATCTAAGCTATTCCACACCGGTGATATCCCGTGTCCCGTCGGGGATATGAGGGTGTGTGAGGGATCTTGTTCTGCGGCGGCGTCGGCTCAATAGGGGCTGACGCGGGCTTAATTGACGAAGGTCTGAAGATCGGCCTGCCGGGCTCGCGGCGATTCAATGCGTGAGCTCCCAGAGCCGTAAGGCACGGAAATCCCATCGATGTGTCGCTCATTTGCAAGCGCCCCCACACCAACCCGAACAAAATTGCAGGCCTCTGCGAGACGAGAGGCCTGAGGTACGACTTCCATGACCGACCTGACCACGACACGCGCAACGGACGAGGCCGCCGGCGACCCGGCGGCGGATGTCGCGAGCCTGATGCAGATGATCGCCGGCGGCGCGATCCTCCAGACACTGCACGCGGTTGCCGAACTGAACATCGCCGACCACGTTGCCGATGGAGCACGCACGGCAAAGGAGGTGGCCGAACGCGAGGGCAGCCATGAGCGATCCACCTTCCGTCTGATGCGTGCCGCCGCTTCGCTGGGAGTGCTCAGCTACGAAGGGTCGGGGCGCTTCGGCCTGACCGGGCGGGGGCAATTCCTGCGTACGGGCGTGCCGGGCTCCCTGCGTTCCTTGGTGTTGATTCAGGCCGGGGAGTCGCACTGGCAGCCCTGGAGCCTGTTCCCCGAGGCGGTGCGGCAGGGCGCGAGCCAGGCGAAGAAGGCGTTGGGCGCGGACGTCTTCGACTACTACGCGCGGCCCGAGAAGGCCGACAAGGCCAAGCTGTTCGCCGATTCCATGCGCGACCTGGCCGGCATGGTGACGCAGGGCATTCTGGCCGAGGCCGACACCGAGGGCCTGTCCACCGCGGTCGACGTTGGTGGCGGCGACGGACACCTCGTACTGGCACTCATGGAGGCCAATCCCGCTCTGCACGGCCAGGTACTCGACCTGCCGCACGCCATCGAGGATGCGAGCCGGCAGGCCGAACGGCGGGGCCTGTCCGACCGTTTCTCCGGTGTGCCGGGCGACTTCTTCGTTGAGGTGCCCGGCGCGGATCTCTATCTCCTGAAGACCGTGCTCCACGACTGGGACGACGATCGCTGTACGACGATCCTGCGCAACTGCCGTTCTGCGGCGGGCGAAGGCGGGCGCGCCCTGGTCGTGGAAATGCTCGTCGACCAGGAGATCGGCAAGCCCGACTTCGCCACGATCGCGGACGTGACCATGCTCTGTGTCACGGGCGGCATCGAGCGAGACCTGGATGAGTTCGACACGCTATTCGCGGCCACTTGCTGGCACCGCGGAAGGACCTACCCCGTCGGCGGCGGCTACTTCGCCATGGAACTCGAGGCCATCTGACCAGGGGGTTCAGGAGAATGCCATGTCAATAATTCTCATCACCGGCGCCAATCGGGGAATTGGCTACGAGACGGCCCGAGCCCTCATCGCCGAGGGGCACACCGTGTGGATGGGCTGTCGGGACAAGGCCCGAGGGGAGCGCGCCGCCGGCGAGCTGGGCGGGCGATTCGTACGGCTCGACGTCACCGATGACGCCTCTGCCCGAGCTGCCGCCGCGACCATCGGCCGACTCGACGTCCTGGTCAACAACGCGGGCGTGCTGGAACCGCCGACGCACATCGGAGACCTCACGTCCGACCTCGTGCACCAGGTTTTCGACACCAATGTCTTCGGAGTCGTACGCGTCACGACGGCCTTTCTGCCTCTCCTGGCGGAGTCGGCGCGGCCGGCGGTGGTCAACGTGACCAGCAGCATTGGCTCGTTGGCCAAATCGGCCGATCCGGACGACGAGTTCACCGCCTACCCGCAGGATGTGTACCGCGCTTCCAAGGCGGCCCTCAACATGTTCACCGTGCAGTACGCCAAGGCGTACCCGGCTATGCGGATCAATTGCGTCGACCCGGGTCTGACCGCGACCGACATGATGGGTGGGCAGGTGGGGCAGCCGGCGGCCCAGGCAGCCGCGATCGTCGCCAGGGTCGCTCTTCTTGGCCCGGACGGGCCGACCGGACAGTTTCTCGGTGCCGACGGGGTCGTCCCGTGGTGACGCGCTGACCGTCTGGCGATACGGCAGCCAGGGCGCCCGTGCGCCCTGGCTGCGCTCGCGCTCAGCTGACCGTCGCCTCGATGATCGAGTAGGGAGTCGACGTCGGTACGACCCTGTCGATGCTGATGCCGGCGGCGTTCAGCAGCGACTCGTACTCCGCCCGGGTGCGTTCCTTCCCGGAGCCCATGGCGAGCATGGTGAGGTCGATCGTCTTGGCCACGTGCGGCTCGTCGCCGTCCGGCATCACAGCCTCGACGATCAGCACCCGAGCACCCGGCCCACCCGCCTTGGCCGCTGACTGGAGCAGGCTGACGGAGGCGGCGTCGTCCCAGTCGTGAAGGATGTAGCTGAGCACGTAGATGTCCGCGGCGGGCACGCTGTCGAAGAAGTCACCGGCGACGACCTCGACCCGGCCGTCGAGCCCTCGGGCGGCGATGTTGGACCGCGCCGCCGGCGTCATCGCGGGGAGGTCGAAGACGATCCCCCGGCGGTGGGGCAGATCCTTGATGAGTTCGACCAGGACGGTGCCGTCGGCTCCGCCGAGGTCGGCGATGAGCTCACCGGCGGGCAGTGCGTAGTCGTCGAACATACTGGTGCGGAAGCCGTTGGTGACCGAGGCCATCGCATCGCTGAACTGCCGCGTTCGGTCCGGGTCTTCGGTCAGCCAGTCGAAGAAGGGCTTGCCGAGGTAGTGGTCCGCGGCGGGCTCGCCCGTTCTGAGCGTGTGGAGCAGATCGCTGAAGGGCGCGTAGTGGGTCTCCATCCACATGAGCGCCACCGCGTGCACCGAATCGGCGGCGTTGCGGGACAGCGTCGCGCCTATGGGTGTCAGGGACACTCGGTCGCCGTCGAGGACGAACAACCCCATCGAGGCGAGCGTGCGCAGCAGTCGGCGCAGGGGCTCGGCCTTCGCGCCGGATTTCTCCGCCAGTTCGCTCACCGTGAGCGGGCCCCCGGCCTCGTCCAGCATCGTTGCCAGGTCCAGCTTGGCCACGACATAGACGGCCTGGGAGACCTGAAAGCCTCCCGTCATCTGCAACATGACGTCTGTCGGCTTCGGCGTCGGCGGGTTCATCAGCACTCTCCTCTTTGTCCTCATTTTGTGCGAAGCACCCGGAACCGCCCTGGGTTTGCTCCTCCCGCCGAAGCTTAGGAAGGTCGCCGCGGCGCGACCTTGAACCACAGCGGCATCAGAACGGAACATCCGCGCCACGAGACAACGTTGTCGGAGCGCAGGGAGGCAGACGATGAACAACGCCGCACCGGAGGCGAAGGGGTCGCGCGGGGCGTTCTTACTGGATTCCACCAGCGCGGGCGTCGGGTCGCGCGGGTTCGACGCCTTACGGCACGTATGGGAGACGCAGATCGGCGATGTCTTCCAACTGCCGAGCTTCAGTCCGGCCACGATTGGTGACCTCCGGGTCAAGGGCCGCGCCGCCAAGGTGCACGACGTGGCCATCGCCGATGTCCGCAGCGTGTCAGCCCTCGCGGGCACCCCGGGTGACGATCACGACGCGGTGGTGATGCACGTGGTGCGGCGCGGCACATGGACGTTGGACGACCCGCCTGATCGCGGCGAACACACGGTGTCGGCCGGGCAGTTTCGCCTTCGCCACTTCGTACGGCCCTATGCATTCGAGACGGCGCCGCACACGACGACGAAGATCCTCGCTCTGCCCGCCGCAAGGCTCAGCCCCGTGCTCGGGAACCGGATCATCACCGGCCCGGCGGACTCGGCCGAGGTGCGCCTGCTGGTGGCCCACACGAACATGGTCCACGCGACCATCGACGAACTCGGCCCGGCCGGTGTGCACGCCGCTCACAGCACTCTGATCGAGCTGGCCAAGGCGGTGGTGCAGGGCCAGTTCGACGACGTGGAACCCCGACTGGCTCCCGCGCTCGCCCAGGCCGCGAAGGACCTCGCCAACATCCATCTCGCCGATCCCGAACTGTCTCCGGCGATGCTGGCTCGTCAACTCAACGTCTCCGTACGTACCTTGCAGCGGGCGTTCGCCGCGACGGGAGAGTCCGTGGCCGCCTACATCCGCGGGCGGCGGCTGGAAGAAGCCCGCCTCGCCCTCACCGCCCCGTCCGGACGGCGGCCGAGTGTCTCCGAACTCGCCGCCCACTGGCACTTCGCCGACAGCAGCCACTTCATCCGCGCCTTCAAGAAGCGGTACGGCCAGACACCCGCCGATTACGCGGCCTCGACCAGGCCGGCCGAAGGCTGACCTGGCAGTGGACCGGGGGTGACTGTCAGAGGTGCGCGCTTGAATGGGCGGCGCCGAAACGTCGCCGGGACGACGGCAGACTCGGAGAGGCGGACTCCACCATGGGACTTGTGACGCTCGACCTGCCCGCGCCGGCACGGATGCGGGGCCGCTGGGCGGCATTCGCCGCGGTGTGCGCGGCTCGAGGGTGGGGATCCGGGTGCTACGCGCGCGGCTCCGTCTGGCACTTCGACGACGGCGGCGGCAACTGGGTGGACCTGCACCACGTCGGCGAGGGCCGTGCGGTCATGCTGGGCAACGACCATGAGTATTCGGATACGTACTACGGCCCCGCGGCGGAGTATTTCGGCGAGGACGAGACCGACCTGCTCGCCGGGGCGCCCGACTGGTGGCGGCCGGTGGTGTCCCAGGTGATGGCGTCGGACGAGTACGTGGGCTTTGTGTACGGCTTCGACGGCGCCCGGTGGCAGCGTGCCGAGTACGACCTAGCGGACGGCTTCCTCAGCGTCGGCCTGCCCGCCCTGAATGCCGACCGCATCCACAAGAGCGTCGTCTCGCACACCCGGGGAGCGCCGGGACTCGGCGGGGCGGAGCCTCCTGCGGACGCCATCGACGCACTCATCGCAGCAGACGGCGACGTGACGGAAGCGCAGGTGACGGCCGTGATCGGGAAGGGCGGCTGGGACGCCGCGGCGGGGGCGGCGGCCGCCCGGGAGTTCCTGGCTGCCTGAGCGTGACGCCGGCCCGTGCGGCGGCGCTGACGTCGCCCGTACTCAGTGCCAGTCCTCGGCGTCGTACATGTACACCACCAGAGCGCGGCCCTCGGTTCGCGATGCGGCGCGGGCCATCTCGGTCGCTGCGGCGTAGTCGTAGGCGTCCTCGGCGGCGGTCATCGTGGTCGGCGAGGTCAGGATCCGGTATCCGCAGACGCCGCGCCGCCAGTTGTCCAGGTACAGCGTCTCGCCGGCGGGCGGGTCCACCGGGTCGACGCGAGGGTCGCGGTGCAGCACCGGCCATTCCCGTACGAGGTCACCATGGCGGTGGAGGGCCACCTTCTGGGCCATCCGCAGGATCTTGTAGCCCCACGGGATGTACAGGTGCAGATCGCGGTGGCCGAACCAGGCGGGGTCGGTGAACGCCGATGTGGGCCGGTGGCCGTCGAAGAGGATGTACTGCGTTTCGGTGCGCTCGCTGTCGAAGGTCGAGACGGTCCGCCTCAGCCGGCGGGTAGGGCCAGTAGTCCATGCGCCTGATGCTGCCAGGCTCCTCTGGCGCGGGTCGCGCAGGCCGGTATCACCCACACCCACCGGTTAAACCCGCGCCGAGACGCTAATCGGAAGCCGCTCGGTAATTCTCAGACCTTCTCACAGAAGTCGAGCGCTCGATCGTTGTAATAGAGGGGCCACTTCAGCTTGTCCCGGGTCTTGGGGCCGTAGACGCCGTCGGCCGTGAGTCCGAACCGTTTCTGGAGCGACTCGACGGCCGCGACCGTGCCGGCTCCGTAAATGCCGTCGGCGCCACCGGAGTTCCTGATCTGGTTGGCGGCCCAGGTGCCGTCGTGGCACGTCAGGATGGCCTTCTGAAGAGCCTTGACCGCCGACGTGGAACCCTCGTGGTAGCCCATGTAGCAGTCGGTCCCGTTGCCCGTGCGGGCGGGTACCGGGCGATAGTTTTCGGGCCCGAGATTCGGCGGATCGTATTTGTGAACGGTATTGCAGGTGCCGTACGCGGCGTGTGCCGCCCCGGTCATGATCGGGCTGGCCGTCAGACCGCCGGCGAGGACGGCCGCCGAGGCTCCCAAGACTCCGATCCGCTTGCGGAGCTTCGTGGATACGCGTTTCACATGCAGTCCTTTTTCGTGTGTGCGAGTTCAGTTCCTGCATGCGACAGTTCGACCTGTGAGGAGGACTGTCGCAGCCCGATACGACGAGCACGGTAGCCCGGCCCGGTCACTGGGTGTGCCGGTCGTTCGCCCCACAAAAAGCGGCCGCCACACACCGGAATTCACGCAAGGCGGCGGGCTCATGGGTTGCGTCCAGGGAAGCGGCGTACGGGTACGACGCCCTGGAGGGCAACGCCCTCTGGTGAACGTAGGAGGCGTACGCGGCTACCGAAGCGACGGCCAAGGCACAGCCCGGTGGCTCTCATGGGGCTCACCGGGCTGGTTGTCCATATTCATGGAGCCCCCTGTCGGACTCGAACCGACGACCTGATCATTACAAGTGACCCGCTCTGGCCATCTGAGCTAAGGAGGCAGCGCGTACAACGATGCCGTACGCGAAGGCGGCACCACTGTACACAGAGCGCGTTTCTCCGAGCCACGCGGTTCCTGACGCGTGGCCGCGTCAGGACGCTGTGTAACGGGAGAGCGCCCCCAGGATGTCCTGCGGTTCCGCCCGCTTCTCGTAGTCCGTGTTCACGAACGCCCAGCGGATCGTGCCGGCGCGGTCGATGACGTATGTCGCGGGGAGCGGGAGGGTGCGGGCGTGGCCCGCGTTCACGCGCTGGAGGTCGAAGCCGAAGCTGTCGTAGAGGGCGGCGAGGTCGTCGGGGAGGTCGAAGGCGAGGCCGTACTGCTTGGCGACGTCCGAGCCGAGGTCGCTGAGGACGTGGAAGGCGAGGCCGTGCTTCTCGGCGAGGGAGAGGGACTCGTCGGGGATCTGCGGGGAGACGGCGACCAGCTGGGCGCCGTGTGCGGTGATGTCGGAGTGGATGCGCTGGAGGGCTCGCAGGGCGAGGTTGCAGTACGGGCACCAGGCGCCGCGGTAGAAGGTCAGGACCACCGGGCCGTCGGCCAGGAGGTCGGTCAGGGCGACCGTCCCGCCCGCTGCGGTGGGGAGGTGGAAGGCGGGGGCTCGGTCGCCCGCCGTCAGGGCGCGGTCCGCCTGGCCGGACTCGGCCAGTTCGCGGCTCCTGCGGTCCATGATCTCCAGGGCTTCGGCGGGGATGCGGGTGTGGCGGTTGAGGAAGAGCGTGCGGAGTTCGGCCTCGAGGGTCATCGGATTCCTTCTGGGTGAGGGGTGCCGCGTGCGGTATCTGGCCTCATCTTGGAACGTACGTTTCAAGATAGTCCCTCACGGCGTATCTTGGAACCGTCAGTTCAAGATGGCGGAGGAACCATGCCGGACATCAAGCACTTCGACCCGGACACGGCCCTGGAGACGGTGGTGCGGCTGTTCTGGCGGCAGGGCGTGGCCTCGACCGGCATCCAGGACGTCGTGGCGGCGACCGGGCTCAACCGCTCCAGCCTGTACGCCACGTTCGGCGGCAAGCAGGATCTCTACCGGGCCGCGCTGCGCCGGTACGTCGACACCCACTCCCGGCCGGCGTTCCGCCACCTCGCCGAGGACGGGCGAGGGCTGGCGGCCGTGTCCGACTTCTTCGACGGGCTGATCCAGGTCCGTTGCTCGGGCGAGTACGCGCGCTGGGGCTGCATGGTCGCCAACGCGCACGCCGGTGCCGAGAACGGCGACCCGGAAGTCCTCGACCTCCTCGAACGGCACCACCGGCAGCTGCGGGACGCGATGCACTCCGCCCTCGGCCAGGCCCGCACCCGCGGCGAACTCGGCCCCGACACCGACCTCGACGCCGCGGCCGACCTGCTGGCGCTGCTCGCGTACGGGGTCAATCTGCGCTCGCGGGCCGGGGCGGATCCGCGGGAGCTGAGGCGTACGGTCGGGGCGGGGATCGCCGCGATCGGGGGATCGGCCGGTTAGGCCCCCAGCTTCGTCAGGGCCTCGTCCGTCAGCCGGTACACCGTCCACTCGTCCTGAGGGCGGGCGCCCAGGGACTCGTAGAAGTCGATCGCGGGGCGGTTCCAGTTGAGGACGGACCATTCCAGGCGGCCGTAGCCGCGGGTCACGCACAGGCGGGCCAGTTCGGTGAGCAAGGCCTTGCCATGGCCGGCGCCGCGGGCGGTGGGGCGGACGTAGAGGTCTTCCAGGTAGATGCCGTGGACGCCGCGCCAGGTGGAGAAGTTGAGGAACCAGAGGGCGAAGCCCACCGGGTCGCCCGTCGTGTCGTCGGCGGCGATGTGGGCGTGGGCGGCGGGGTGGTCGCCGAACAGGGCGTCGTGGAGCTGCTCCTCGGTGGCCTTGGCCTCGTGCGGGGCCTTCTCGTACTCGGCGAGTTCGCGGATCAGGGTGTGGATGACGGGGATGTCGGCGGGGGTCGCGGGGCGAATCATGGGGCGAGGTTAACCAGGGTGGTTCCGCAGGCGCCTGGCGATTTCCAACTGCCGCTCCTCCAGCGGGCGTTCGTCCTCGATGTCCCAGAGGGTGTTCTGGAGCAGCCTGCCCAGGGTCCAGGCACGCGCGCGTGCCCGGTCCAGGCCGAGGACGTCCGTCATCGCGTCGAAGCGCCAGACGATCTCGTCGGCGGCGAAGCGGTTGTCGAGGGCGGGCCACAGTTCGAAGCCGGGGTCGCCGGACAGCGGTTTGGGGTCGATGGCGAGCCAGGGGGCGCGGGCGGAGGCGAGGACGTTCTCGTCGTGCAGGTCCCAGTGGAGGAGGCGGTCGCCGGGTTCGTTCACGACCTCGCGTACGGCGGACGCGCAGTCGGCGACCAGGCGGCGGGCCTCCGGGTCGGGGATCCGCTGGAGCGCCCAGGGGGTCTGGTCCAGCATGGCCCGGGCGATGTCGCCGAGCCGGCGCATGCCGTGCGGTGCCGGGACGGACGTCAGGTGGGCCAGCAGCCGGGCGATGATCAGTACGGCCTCGCGGGTGTCGCCGAGGTGCGACAGCATGCGGGTCTCGTCGAGGCGTTCGAGGAGCATCGTGCCGGTGGCCGGGTCGTGGTCGAGGAGCCGTACCGCCGCGTCGCCGTTCCAGATGCGCAGCGCGACCGGTTCGCCCTCGCTCTCCTCGTCGAGGAGTTGCAGCTTCAGGACGGCTGCCGTGCCGTCCGCGCGGATGACGGGCAGGACAAGGGCTGAGACACCGTGCATCGGCCGTCCGTCGACCGTCAGCTGCCAGCGGTCCAGGAAGTCGGCCGTCAGGTCCGGGAGTCCGGCGATGAAGGCGCGGCCCGCTTCCCCGTTGTACATCTGCTGTGATGCGGCGAGCTCCTGCGGAATGTCGATCACCTTGTGACCGTACTGGCGTGGGGGAATCGGCTCACGCGAATTAATGTCCTCGCCATGAGCAGCTCGGCAAGCGGTGCCACAAACGGCGGTATCTCCTTCTGGTACGCGGACGACGGACTCCCGGCGGTACGGGAGCCGCTCGCCGGTGACGCGTCGGCGGATGTCGTGATCGTCGGCGGCGGTTATACGGGACTGTGGACGGCGTACTACTTGAAGAAGGTGGCGCCGTTCCTGCGTATCACCGTCCTGGAGCAGAAGTTCTGCGGCTACGGGGCCTCGGGGCGGAACGGCGGGTGGCTCTACAACGGGATCGCGGGGCGCGACCGGTACGCGAAACTGCACGGCCACGAGGCCGCCGTACGACTGCAGCGGGCCATGAACGACACCGTGAGCGAGGTCGTCGAGGTCGCCACGGCGGAAGGGATCGACGCGGACATTCATCGCGGCGGGGTCCTCGAAGTCGCCCTCGGGCCCGCCCAGTTGGCGCGGCTGAAGGCATTCCATGAGCGCGAGATGTCGTACGGCGAGAAGGACCGCGAGCTGTACGGCGCCCGCGAGACCGCCGAGCGGATCCGGGTGATGGATGCCGTCGGGTCGAGCTGGACGCCCCATGGGGCGCGGGTGCATCCGGTCAAGCTGGTGAAGGGGCTGGCGGCGGCCGTCGAGGCGCTCGGGGTGAGCGTGTACGAGCGGACGCCGGTGACGGAGATTCGGCCGAAGCACGCGGTGACGCCGTACGGGACGGTCCGGGCGCCGTATGTGCTGCGCTGCACCGAGGGGTTCACGGCCGGGCTCAAGGGCCAGAAGAGGACCTGGCTGCCGATGAACTCGTCGATGATCGCGACCGTGCCGCTCACCGACGAGCAGTGGGCGTCGGTCGGCTGGGACGGGCGCGAGACGCTGGGCGACATGGCGCACGCCTATATGTACGCGCAGCGCACCGCCGACGGACGGATCGCGCTGGGCGGGCGTGGAGTGCCGTACCGGTTCGGATCGCGGACCGACAACGACGGGCGGACGCAGGAGACGACCATCGAGGCGCTGCGGGAGATCCTCGTGCGGTTCTTCCCGTCGCTGGCCGGAGTGCGGATCGAGCATGCCTGGTCCGGGGTGCTGGGCGTGCCGCGCGACTGGTGCGCCGGCGTCACGCTGGACCGGTCGACGGGGATCGGCTGGGCGGGCGGTTACGTCGGCTCGGGCGTCGCCACCGCGAATCTTGCCGCGCGGACACTGCGGGATCTGGTGCAGCAGGACTCCGGGCAGGGCGGGCGGACCGAGCTCACCGATCTGCCGTGGGTCGGGCACAAGGTGCGCAAGTGGGAGCCGGAGCCGTTGCGTTGGCTGGGGATGCAGGGGATGTACGCGACGTATCGGGCGGCTGATCGGCGGGAGGCGATGATGCGGAGCGGGGAGACGTCGCGGCTGGCTCGGTGGGCGGATCGGGTTGCGGGGCGGTGACCGGGCGGGGGCGTGCGGCGCGGTGACCGTGCGTGGGGGCTGGGCGGGGGTGGGTCGCGCAGCCCGGCGCTGACGGGGTGCCGCCTGCGCCCACCCTCCCCCACTCTCGGCTTCGCTCGAGCGGGGGGACCCCCATCGCCCCAGGCGGCACGCATGCCCGCAGCTCAGTGGGCCACTGATTCCGGTACCGGCGCCTGCGTCGGCGTGCCGTGTTTCGGGGCCTTTGCCGTCACCATCGAGGCCGCGACCAGGGCTGCCAGGAGCATGATGCCGGCGGCCCACCAGATGGCGACTGTGTAGCCGTGGACGACGCCCTCCCGTATCACCAGGTCCCGCTGGGAGGGGTCGGTGAGGTGGGCGGTGACATAGGCCGCGCTGCTCGTCGTCGCGATCGTGTTCAGCAGCGCCGTACCGATCGAACCGCCCACCTGCTGCGAGGTGTTGACGGTCGCCGAGGTCACGCCGGAGTCCTGCGGGGCGACGCCCGCGGTCGCCGTGGCGAACACCGGCATGAAGGTCAGGCCCATGCCGAGGCCCATCAGGAGCAGTGCGGGCAGGATCTCGGTGGTGTACGAGGAATTCACCGTCATCTGCGTGAGGATCACCATGCCGCCCGCCGCCAGCACCATGCCGGGAGCCATCAGCATGCGCGGCGGTACGTGGTCCAGCAGCCGGGCCGAGATCTGGGTGGAGCCGACGATGATCGCGGCGGTCAGCGGCAGGAAGGCGAGGCCGGTCTTCACGGGTGAGTAGCCGAGGATGGCCTGGAGGTAGTACGTCATGAACAGGAACAGCCCGAACATGCCGATGACGGCGAGCGCCATGGTCAGGAAGCAGCCCGCGCGGTTGCGGTCCCTGAGGATGTGCAGCGGCAGCAGCGGCATGGGCGCCCGGTTCTGCCACCACACGAAGGCGGCCAGGAGTACGACACCTGCCGCGATCAGCGTCAGCACCAGACCGTCCGTCCAGCCGCGCGGCTCGGCCTCGCTGAAGCCGTAGACGATCGCGACCAGGCCGCCGCAGCCCAGCAGTACACCGGGCACGTCGAGGCGGGCGCCCGCGTGGCCGGGCCGGTCGTGCAGCAGGGCGAACGCGCCGAAGACGGCGGCTACGGCGATGGGCACGTTGACGTACAGGCACCAACGCCAGTCCAGGTACTCGGTCAGCAGCCCGCCGACGATGAAGCCGATCGCCGAACCGCTGCCCGCGAGAGCGCCGTAGATCCCGAAGGCCTTCGCCCGCTCCTTCGGGTCGGTGAAGGTGGTGGTCAGCAGGGAGAGCGCGGACGGGGCGAGTACGGCGGCGAAGACGCCCTGCAGCGCACGGGCGCCGAACAGCATGCCCGCGGTGGTGGCGGCCCCGCCGATCGCGGAGGCGGCGGCGAAGCCGACGAGCCCGATCACGAAGGTGCGCTTGCGGCCCACCAGGTCGGCGATCCGGCCGCCGAGCAGCAGCAGACCGCCGAAGGCCAGGGTGTAGGCGGTGATCACCCACTGTCGGTTGCCGTCCGTCATGCCGAGGTCGCTCTGCGCGGAAGGGAGCGCGATGTTCACGATGGTCGCGTCCAGGACGACCATCACCTGAGCGAGGGCGATGACCACCAGGCCCCACCAGCGACGGGGGTCGGCGCCCGTGGGTTCACCTGTGTGGCGGGTCTTCCTGTTCATGGCTCCAGTACGACCTTTCCGGTGGTTCCGCGGTTCTCCAGCGCGCGGTGTGCGGCGGTGGCCTCGGTGAGCGGGAAGCGGTGTACGGCCGGGATGAGGCGGCCTTCGGCGGCCTCGGCGAGGGCGCGCAGTTCGAGGGTGTGTATGGGGTTGGGGCCGCCCGCCTTCTGCATCATCACGGGCCCGAGGACCTGCTCGGTCACGCCTTCGACGACGTACGGGCTGCCGTCGTGGATCCCCTCGCCGGACCAGCCGAAGACGATGTGCTGTCCGCCGGGTCCGAGCAGGTCGACGGCCGCGCGGGCGACGTCGCCGCCGACCCCGTCGAAGACGACGGTCGCTCCCCGTCCGCCCAGGTAGGCGCGGACCTTGTCCGGCCAGGCGGGGTCCTTGTAGTCGACGGCGAGATCGGCGCCGTTCGCCTGCACGCGCACGACCTTCTCCGGGCCGCCCGCGAGGCCGATCACGGTGGCGCCGGCGTTCCGGGCGTACTGCACGAGCAGGGTGCCGATGCCGCCGGCCGCCGCGGGGATCACGGCCACCGAGTCGGGGCCCAGCTCGGTGAACTGCAGGATTCCCATCGTCGTACGGCCCGTGCCGATCATGGCGACGGCCTGCGCGAAGTCCAGGCGCTCGGGGATCTCGTGGACGCGGTCGACATCGGTGACGGCCAGTTCGGCGTAGCCACCGGGCGCGAATCCGAGGTGGGCGACCACGCGCTTGCCGAGCCACAGCGCCGCGACACCCTCGCCGAGGGACTCGACGACACCGGCGACCTCGCGGCCGGGGATGGTGGGCAGGGGCGCGGTCTCGGTCGCGGGCCCGGGCATGCCCTCGCGCAGGGCGGTGTCGAGGAGGTGGACTCCGGCCGCTTTCACGGCGATACGGACCTGGCCCGGGCCCGGCAGCGGGTCCGTGACCTCTTCGTAGCTGAGGTTCTCGGCCGGGCCGAAGGTGTGCAGGCGGATGGCGTGCATGGCGCGCTCCTCGTGTGATCGCTCGGTAGGGCGATGCGTGATCGCTCGGTACGGCGGTTCGATCGCTCGGTATGGCGGTTCGATCGCTCGGTATGGCGCCCACTCTTCAACCTCAAGCTTGCTTGAGGTCAAGGGTGTTGTGGCGGCCGAGGGCCAGCGACACCGCGGTGAGCGCGCTGTTGAAGGAGACCTCGGACAGCACGCCCGGCGCGGCGACCTGGTCGCCGGCGAGATAGACGCCGGCGCCGCGGTCGACGGCCGGCCGGTCGCGCCAGCTGGTGCCGGGCAGGTCGACGGCGCCCGTACGGCCGTTCGCCACGGCCTCGCGCCGCCAGGTGACGCGTTCGCGCCAGCCCTCGAAGGCCATGTCGAGCAGCCGCTCGGCACGGGCGATGCCGTCCGAACGGGACTCGTGCGGGGCGATCGGGATCTGCCCCTGGATGAGCTGCTCACCGGCCGGCGCCAGCGAACGGTCCTGCGCGGTGAACCGCTCCAGCCAGCCGGGGGAATCGAGGTCGGAGACGACGAAGGCGTCCCCGCGCCGGGTCCGCACCGCGAGGTCGATGAGGGCCGTACGCCCGCTCGTCCACGTCAGGGAGTCGTCCTTCAGCAGGCTGCGAGCGGAGTCGAGGGAGGTCGCGACGACGACGGGCGTGTCGGTCGGCAGGGTGTCGACCCGGGACAGCGTCTCCATCCGCACACCCAGATTCCACGCCCGGGCGGCCATCCGGTCGATGAGCGTGGCCCAGCCGCCGCGCGGATAGTGCGCCTCCGGAGGCAGCTTCGTGGCACGCCGCAGCCGCTCCTGCACGAAGGCGGCAGAGAGGCTGCCGGGGTCGTGATGGAAGAGCGCGACGGCGGAGTAGTGCGCGGCGGCGCGGGCCCCCTCCTCACCCGCCTCCCGCTCGGCCCACGTCATGAAGTCGACGTCGACGGGCGCCTGTTGAGCGCTGCGGCGGAGCAGCTTGAGCATAGCGAACGGCGGGGTGCGGCGCAGCACGTCGTGGTGCTTCAGCCGCAGCCGGGCCGCCTCCAGGGGCGGGATCGGGGCGAGCGGCCCGATCAGGTCGCGCTGCCGGAGCCAGGCCCAGTGCGGGCCGCCGCTGTAGAGGGCGTGCGGGCCTTCGTTCGTCCGGTACGGCCCCTCCGCGGTCCGCGCCCGCCCGCCGAGGGTGTGATGCGCTTCGTACACGGTGACCTTGGCGCCTGCCTCCGCGGCCGTGATGGCCGCGGTGAGTCCGGCGAAGCCGCCGCCGATGACGGTGATGCGGTGCATGGCTGGGGGTCTCCCTCTGGTTGGGTCGCCTTTCTGGGAGTACGACGGTCGGAAGGGGCCGGAATGTGACATGGCACTGGTCGGAGGGGCTGGAATGTGACATAGCACTCTGCCTGGCGTGGGGTTTTCGCAGGTCAGGAGCATTGTCAGTGGTGGGGTGCAGCATGAGGGGTGATACGGGCGCGGTACGGGTTCGGTACGGGCGGTCTGGTGCGGGAGTGACGGGAGGCAGGGCGTGGCGAAGAAGGCTGGGGCCGTGAAGGGGGCGCGGCGGCCGGAGGTGCGGTTGCCGGTGCTGGAGCCGTTCGGGGACGGGGAGTTGGAGCCGGACGGGGATTACGACGGGCTGGAGTTCCGGGAGGCCGACCTCGCCGGGCAGGACGGCGGGGGCGCCCGTTTCATGGACTGCGCGCTGACGGGCTGCGCGCTGGACGAGACACGGCTGCACCACGCCCGCTTCCTCGACGCGGTCCTCACCGCGCCGCGCGGCGTCGGCACGAACCTCGCGGAGTCGACCCTGCGCGATGTCGAAGTGCTGGACGCCCGGCTCGGCGGCACCCAACTGCACGGCGCCGTCCTGGAACGCGTCGTCATCCGCGGCGGCAAGATCGACTACCTGAACCTGCGCGCCGCCCGCCTCAGAGACGTCGTCTTCGAGAACTGCGTCCTGGTCGAACCGGACTTCGGCGGCGCCCGCCTGGAGCGCGTCGAGTTCCCCGGCTGCGTCCTCAAGGACGCCGACTTCACCTCCGCGACGCTGATGGACGTCGACCTGAGGGAGGCGGCGGAACTGGGCATCGCCCGGGGGATCGGCCGGCTGTCGGGGGCGGTGATCAGCTCGAGCCAACTGCTTGATCTGGCGGGGGTGTTGGCGGGGGAGCTGGGGATCCGGGTGGAGGGGTGACGGAATGGGGCTCCCGCCCCGGCGGCCGTAGCGTCGTAAGCCTCGCCGTCCTCGAGGACCGCCGACTCGCCTGTCCGTGCGCGGTGTTGCGCAAGGAGCTGTAGGGCCGGTCCGGTCGGCTCAGGCAGTCCGCTTCCGAGGCGTCGTCTTCTTGGCCTGTGTCTTCTTCGCCGTGCTCTTCGCGGCCGTCGACTTCTTGGTGCCCTGTGTCGACTTGGCCGTCGTCTTCTTCGCGGATGCTGTCTTCTTCGTGGCCGTCTTCTTGGTTGCCGTCGACTTCTTGCCGGCCGGCTGTTTGGGCGCGGTGCGGGCGGTCTTGCGGGACGGGAGGCGTTTGACCTGGGCGGGTTCTTCTTCCGGCGCCTCGCCGCGGGACTCCTTCGCGTCCCGGACGCTCTTCTCCAGGGCGGCCATCAGATCCAGGACCTTGCCGCCCTTCGCGGGTTCGGGGGCCTCGGGCGGCGCCTCGCCGGCGGCCTTCGCGGCGATGACCTCCTCGACGGCCTCGCGGTACTCGTCGTGCAGATCCTCGAGCTCGACCTCGCCGAGGGTGTCCATCAGGGCGTCCGCGAGGTCCAGCTCCTTGTCGCGGACCGTGACTCCCGTCTCCGGGGCGACACCCTCGGGGGCGCGGACCTCGTCCGGCCACAGCAGCCCGTGCATGGCGATCGCGTCGTCGACCACCCGCAGCATGCCCAGCCGCTCCCGCCCGCGCAGGGCGAATTTCGCGATGGCGACCTTGTTGCTCCGTTTGAGTGCCTCGCGCAGCAGCGTGTACGGCTTGGCGGCCGGGGCGCCGCTGGCCGCGAGGTAGTACGCGGCGTCCATCTGGAGCGGGTCGATCCGGTCGTTCGGCACGAACGCCACGATCTCGATCGTCTTGGCGGTGGGCAGCGGAAGGTGGGACAGGTCCTCGTCGGTGATCGGAATGAGCGAGCCGTCCGCGTCCTCGTACGCCTTGCCGATCTCTCCCTGCGTGACCTCGCGGTCCTCCAGTTCGCAGACCTTGCGGTAGCGGATCCGGCCGCCGTCCTCCGTATGGATCTGGCGGAAGGAGATCGAGTGGCTCTCGGTGGCGTTCACCAGCTTGATCGGGATGCTGACCAGGCCGAACGAGATGGCGCCGTTCCAAATGGATCGCACGTGCAGCACCCCTCCGCACCCTTTTGTCACCGTTTACGGGAGATTCCCATCGTATGACGTCAGGGCTGGTCCGGCCTGCCCTCGCCGTACAGCCACTCCTCCCAGACCGGCGTGAAGTCCTGATCCGGGGCCTGCCGCTCGACGTATGCCGTGAAGTCGTCGGTGTCCGCGTTGCCGTGGCGGTGGGTGGCGGCCCAGCCCTGGATGATCTCGTAGAACGTGTCGTCGCCGACCGTCTCCCGGATCTTGTGGAGGACCATCGCGCCCCGTACGTAGACAGGGGGGTCGGAGATGTGCGCGGCGTCGGTCGGCTTGCCGGGCGGGAAGGCCCAGATCGCCTCGTTGTCCTCGGGGTCGTCGTAGTAGTCGCCGGCGTAGAGCTGGTCGAAGATATCCTGCGCGGATTCGCCGTCGTGGTCCTCCTGCCACAGCCACTCCGCGTAGGTCGCGAAGCCCTCGTTGAGCCACATGTCCCGCCAGGTCTTCGGGGAGACGGAGTCGCCGTACCACTGGTGGGCGAGTTCGTGGACGAGGAGTTCCGTGTCGGGGGCGCCGGGGAAGACGGGCCGGTTCTGGGTCTCCAGGGCGTAGGCGATGTCGTCCTCGCGCTCGATGATCGCCCCGGTGGAGGAGAAGGGGTAGGGGCCGAAGCTGTCCTCGGCCCACTCCATGATCTCGGGGAGCCGCCCCAGCACCTCCCGGCTCGCCTTGGTCTGGCGGGGGTCCACGGCCGTGTACGCCGGCAGGTCGTCCGCGACGGTGGTGCGGCTGATGTCGTAGCGGCCGACGGCGAGCGTGGCGGCGTGGCTCGGCATGGGCTCGGCGGTGTGCCAGGTGAAGGTCGTACGGCCGTCCCTGGTCGTCTCGTTGGTCAGTTCCCCGTTGGAGACGGCGTGCAGCCCCTTCGGCACGGTCACTTCGATGTCGTACGCCGCCTTGTCGGACGGGTGGTGATTGCCGGGGAACCAGGCCATGGAGCCCGTCGGTTCGCCGAGCGCCAGGGCGCCGTCCTCGGTGGGCAGCCAGCCCTCCTCCGAGCCGTCCGGGTCGGTGATCGTCTCGGGGGTGCCGGAGTAGCGGACGGTGATGCGGAAGGTGTCCTGGTCGTCCAGGTCGTGGCGCGGGCGGACGGTCAGTTCCTGGCCGGTGCGGTTCCAGCGGGCGCGCTCGGTGTCCACGGTGAGCGATTCGATGTCCAGGCCCTCGAAATCGAGGTTGAACGCGGAGAGGTCCTGGGTGGCCGTCGCCGTGATCTCGGCGGTGCCGGTGAGGTGCTGCGTCTCGGGGACGTAGTCGAGGGTCAGGCCGTAGTGCGTGACGTCGTAGCCGTCGTTGCCCGCCTTCGGGAAGTACGGGTCACCGAGGCCCGAGCCGCCGGGGGTGCCGACGACTCCGCCGCCGCACGCGGTCAATGCGAGGGCGAGAAGGGCAAGTGCGCAGGTCGGGACAACGGGTGCGGATCGGGACACGTCAAGGATCCTAGGCGGGCCGTGACACCATCGCGTACGTGCTCGACATCGGCTACGCCCTTTCCACCCGTTTCCCCGATCCGCCCCAGACCGACTACCGCCGCGCGGACGTCCGGGCGCTGCGGCACGATCTGTTCTGCGGGGACGTCTATCTCGCCGACACCAAGGCGGACCGGGAGTTGTCCACAGCCTGGGGATGGGTGCCGGTGCTGGACTTCGCGTGGGCGCTGTGCGACATCGTCGAGCGGATCGACCGGGATCCGGTCGGCTCCCGGGCCTCCCGCCCCCAGCGGGCGGAACTCGACTTCACCGAGTCCACCGACCGCCTGCTCTTCGAGCGCCGCTTCGGCTGGGTGGACATCGAGGCCGACTGGATGCCGGCGGAGGAGCCGCCCCTGAGCTTCTCCCACGCCGAGCTGCGGCGCGAGGCCCGCGACTTCCTCCACGATCTGATCGCCGACCTGTGTGATCTGCATGACGACCTGGCGGAGAATCCGGCGATCTGGATCTTGCAGGCGAAGTTCCCGCGGGTGGGGTGACCTGCGGCGGAGATTGCCGGAACACGGAAAGGAGATGCGCGGGCGGTTGCCTGTTGATCCCGTTGCCTTCCGCCTTCCGGCCATAGAAGCTTTGGCCTCGTGACAACAACGCGTACGGACACGAGCAACGGGACGGGCAAGGGCGGGGCGCTGATCGTCGCCTCGCTGATCCCGGCGTTGTTCTGCTACCTCGCCTTCGCCGTCTGGCTGCCCTCCGACGTCGGGCGCCACCGGGACTATGGGGCGGCCGAGCAGTGCCCTGACCGGGCGGCGACGCAGCGGGCGGAGGACTGTCTGCGTACGGTCACCTTCACCGTGAAGGACACGGAGGTCGACGGCCGCGGAAAGCGTGTCTCCTACACCGCGACCCTGTACGCCGCCCCTTTCTGGCACCACGTCGTGGCCTTCGGTGATCCAGGGCCGGTGCTGGAGCGGCTGCGGCCGGGCGAACGGATCGCCGGTACCGTCTGGCGCGGCGACATCATGACGATCACCAAGGGCGACGCCCGGCAGAACACCGCCGACGCGCCCCGCGACGAGGCCCAGATGACAGCCGCCATCGGCACATTCGCAGGCCTCCTGGCGGCCGTGGCGCTCGGATTCGGCGCGGTACGGCTGGCCCGGCCCCGCGACCCCGAGCCCTTCACCTGGCGCCCGTACGGCAAGTGGCTGCTCATCACCCTGGGCGTCCTCTGCACCGGCGCGGGCTTCCTCAGCCTGTGGCTGGGCCTGCCCTGGTGGCTCGTGCCCACCGTCGTGATCCCGTGCATGTCCTACGTGGCCTGGCAGCTGTACCGCCACTGCCTGCAACGCCTCTCAGTCGCCCCTGCCCCGTGAGTGCAGATGACCGTCGAGCGGGAAGGACGGCGGCGCGGCGGGCAGCAGCCGGTCGAAGTCGTAGCCGCTCTTGTGCGCGACCCGGCACGAGGCCAGGTTGTCGGCCTGGTGCAGGAGCTCCAGACGTACGAGGTGGTCGGCGCCCAGATGCCCGAAGGCCCACCCGGTGACGGCTTCCAGAGCCCGGGGCGCCACTCCGCGTCCACGAGCGTGCGCCGCGGTCCAGTAGCCCACCTCGGCCGACGGCTTCCCCGCAGCCACGTCCTTGAGCACCACGTGCCCGACCAACTGCCGCTGATCTGCTCCGCGTTGCGTCTCCAGCACCGCGAAGCCGAACTGGTCACCGGCCGCCCAGCCCCGCTCCTGACCCCGCACCCACCTCAGCGCGTCGGCCTCGTTCTCCACGGCGAGACTCGTCCAATGCCGCAGGGCGCGATCCCGGCCCGCCTCGACCAGCGCGGGGACGTCGTCGACGCACCAGGGGCGCAGCACGAGGGCGGGCAGCGACGGTGTCGCGTCAGCGTGGAGTACGACCGTGTCAGGCACCGGCCCATCGTATGAGCGCCGCGGGACTTGGCGGCGATGAGTTCTCGGCGCGGACCGGGTCTACACGTCATGGCTACGCAGATGCTCAAGACTCCCGAGGTCGACCTCGCGTACGACGTCCACGGCCCGCTGCCGACCGCCGACGGACGTCCACCGCTGTTCATGATCGGCCAGCCCATGGACGCCAGCGGCTTCGGCGTGCTGGCGTCGCACTTCCCCGACCGCACCGTGATCACTTACGACCCGCGCGGCCTCGGCCGCAGCACCCGCAAGGACGGCCGGGTCGACCAGACGCCCCGGACTCAGGCCGCCGATGTGCACGCCGTCATCGAGGCGCTCGGCGCGGGCCCGGTCGAGATGTTCGCGAGCAGCGGCGGTGCGGTGACCGCGCTCGCCCTCGTGGCGGCCTACCCCGATGACGTGACGACCCTGGTGGCGCACGAGCCCCCGCTCATTCCGCTGCTCCCCGACGCCCAGGCCGCTCAGCGCGCCCAGGCCGGAATCCGGGATGCCTACGAGGCTGGAGGCTGGGGTGCCGGCATGGCGGCCTTCATCCAGATGACGTCGTGGCTCGGCGAGTTCACCGACGACTACTTCGCCCAGCCCGCCCCGGATCCCGCCGCCTTCGGGATGCCGGCCGAGGATGACGGCTCCCGCGACGATCCCCTGCTCTCCGACCGGTCCTGGGCGGTCAGCGGCTACCGGCCCGACGTCGACGCGCTGACCGCCGCGCCGACCCGGGTCGTGATCGCCGTCGGCGAGGAGTCCCGGGACACCCTCACGGCACGCACCTCGGTGGCGACGGCCGAGCTGCTCGGTCAGCGGGCGACGGTGTTCCCCAGCCACCACGGCGGCTTCCTCGGCGGCGAGTTCGGCTACGCCGGGCAGCCCGAGGCCTTCGCGCGCAAGCTGCGCGAGGTTCTCGACGATGCCGGCTGAGGGTCGGTCGGTTGAGGGCCGCTGCACGCGCCGACGACGGAGCCCCCGGCCTCGAAAAGCCGGGGGCTCCGTAAGACAGCGTGTCCGTCAGACGTTCACGCCGAAGTCCTGGGCGATGCCGACCAGGCCCGAGGCGTAGCCCTGGCCGACGGCGCGGAACTTCCACTCCGCGCCGTTGCGGTAGAGCTCGCCGAAGACCATGGCCGTCTCGGTGGCCGCGTCCTCCGAGAGGTCGTAGCGGGCGATCTCGGCGCCGCCGGCCTCGTTGAGGATGCGGATGTAGGCGTTGCGGACCTGGCCGAAGTTCTGCGTGCGGTTCTCGGCGTCGTAGATGGACACCGGGAAGACGATCTTCTCGATGTCGGCCGGGAGGGCCGCCAGGTTGACCTTGATCGCCTCGTCGTCGCCCGCGCCCTCGCCCGTGCGGTTGTCGCCGGTGTGGACGATGGTGTTGTCCGGCGTCTGCTTGTTGTTGAAGAAGATGAAGTGGGCGTCGGAGTACACCTTGCCCTGCGGGTTGACCGCGATCGCCGAGGCGTCGAGGTCGAAGTCCGTGCCGGTGGTGGTGCGGACGTCCCAGCCGAGGCCCACGGTGACGGCGGTCAGGCCCGGAGCCTCCTTGGTGAGCGAGACGTTGCCACCCTTGGACAGGCTTACAGCCATTGTTGGGAGTCCCTTCCCTCGTTTACGTACGGCAAGAACGCTACAGCTACCCGTATCAACGCCGGGAGCGTACGCGAGGTTCCAGGTGGCTTTACTTTCTTTACCCGGGCCGGCCGGGATATTCGGGTGACGTGGACCGGACAGAGCGGCGACCATGGAGCCATGTCCGGTCCCTATCCCATTCGCGGCTCCGTCTCGCTTCCCGAGGCCGAGCTCATGTGGCGTTTCTCGCGGTCCTCGGGTCCGGGCGGGCAGCACGTCAACACCAGTGACTCGCAGGTGGAGTTGCGCTTCGACCTGGCGAAGACCGAGGCGCTGCCCGAGGTGTGGAAGCAGCGGGCCCTGGAGCGGCTGGCCACCCGGCTCGTCGACGGGGTCATCACCGTACGGTCCTCCGAGCACCGGTCCCAGTGGCGCAACCGCGAGACCGCGGCCGTACGCCTCGCCGCCCTGCTGGCCGAGGCCACCGCGCCGCCGCCCAAGCCGCGGCGACCGACCCGCATCCCACGCGGGATCAACGAGCGGCGGCTGCGGCAGAAGAAGGCGCGGTCGGACACGAAGCGGGGGCGGTCGGGACGGGACTGGTCCTGAGCCGGCCGGCGACGCCTGTCACGTTTCCCCCACCTCCTCCGTCATGTTCGTGTCGACCGACCGCGATCCGTACGAGGGGACCCCGACCATGACCGACGCGCCGCACAGCACCGAGTTCCTCGCCGAGCGCTTCGAGTCGCACCGAAGTCACCTCCGTGCCGTCGCCTACCGCATGCTCGGTTCGCGGGCGGAGGCCGAGGACGCGGTGCAGGAGGCGTGGCTGCGGCTGAGCCGGTCGGACACCAGTCAGGTCGACAATCTCGGGGGCTGGCTCACGACGGTGGTGGGCCGGGTCTGTCTCGACATGCTCCGCACCCGTAAGTCCCGCGCCGAACAGCCACTGGACTCCGGCCCGCCCGTGCCGACGGACACGGCACCGGACCCGGAGCAGGACGCGCTGCTCGCGGACTCGGTGGGCGTCGCGCTGCTGGTCGTACTGGAGACGCTGTCGCCCGCGGAGCGGCTGGCGTTCGTGCTGCACGATCTGTTCGCGGTGCCGTTCGACGAGGTCGCCACGATCGTGGGGCGGACGCCGACCGCGGCCCGGCAGCTGGCCAGTCGCGCCCGGCGGCGGGTGCAGGGCGCCGAGGCCCCGGACACGGATCTGGTGCGGCAGCGGCGGGTCGTCGAGGCCTTCCTGGCCGCCGCGCGGGACGGCGACTTCGACGCGCTGGTGGAGGTTCTGGACCCGGATGTCGTGGCGCGGTCCGAGGCCGGCGTGACCTCGGGTGCCGTGGCGGTCGCCTCCTCGGCGTCCCGTTACTCGCAGGCCGCCCTCGCGCAGCCCGCCCTGATCACCCGCCCCGCCCTGATCGGCGGCAACGTCGGCATCGTCGTCCTCGTGGACGGCCGCGCCGTGCGGGCGCTCAGCTTCACGGTCGCACACGACCGGATCACCGCGATCGACATCACGACCGACCCCGTCCGCGCCGCCGACCTCGACATCACGCTCCTGGATGTGTGACGTGTGTGACGTCACCCCAACTGCCGGTACCGCCCCCGGAAATACGCGAGCGGGCCGCCGTCCGCGCTCGGTACGGCGGCCGTCAGCACCCGGCCGATCACCAGCGTGTGGTCGCCCGCGGGCACCCGCTGTTCGGTACGGCACTCCAGGGTCGCGAGGGCGCCGCCCACGAGGGGAGCGCCGGTCGCCTCGCCGCGGACGTAGGGGATGTCCTCGAAGAGCAGACGGTCGCTGATGCGGCCCTTCATGGCGAAGCGGCCGGCGATGTGGCGCTGGCTCTCGGAGAGGACCGAGACCGCCCACAGGGGCTGCTCGGCGAGCAGGTCGTCCATGCGGGAGCCGTCGCGCAGGCTGACCAGGACCAGGGGCGGGTCGAGGGACACCGACATGAAGGCCGTCGCGGTCATGCCGACGTCCTCGACCTTCGGCGACATGGGGTCGTCGGGGTCGAGCGGGGGTTCCTGTGCGGTCACCAGGACCACGCCCGCGGCCAGCCGGGACATGGCTGCGCGGAACTCGTCGTTGCTCACCCCCTCAGCATGCCCGGCGCGGGGCACGGGGACGGGCGGGGTGGTGGCAGGGGGAGTGTTCAGCACGCGGAAACGCTAGTCTCCGGCCGGTGCGGGGCACATCGGGCGTCAGCCCGAACCGGGTCCTAGGACCAGATACCTAATCTCCACAGAGGTGCGAAATTTGCGGTCGGTAAACGCACAGGAAAATCGCAGAAACACCGCTCAATTGTTCATGTTTCGCTGTGACTTGAGTCACAAGAGCCATTAATTGTTGACCCTGTGTACCGAGTGAGCAGCGCGCTGTGATTCAGTGGCGGGAAGCTGCAAGGGCACACTGATCAAGAACCGCCGAAGAGAACCCTTGATTCGCTGCCGAGGTCTCGGGGGGAGGGCGAGCATGGAGACCGAGTCGGAGCCGTACGTCCGTCTTGCGACCCTGCGACAGCTGCACCAGGTCATGGCGGACATGAACACGGCACGCAGCCTTGCGGACACACTGCAGACCGTCGCCGACGGCGTCGTGACCGGCCTCGGCTACGAGCTGGCATGCGTCAACCTGGTCCGGCCGGACGGCGATCTCGTCGTCGCCGCGTTCGCCGGCAACCCCGCCGCCGAGGCGCTCATCACCGGCCGTGTCGGCTCGCGCGAGTCCTGGGAGCGCCGCCTCAGCATGGGCGAGCAGTGGGGCGACCTGGTCTTCATCCCGCACACCGAGGGCTGGGTCCTCGATGACGACGACGTACCGCAGTGGTACACCGACGGGCCCGCGCCCCGCTTCGAGGACGAGTGGCACCCGTCGGACCGGCTCTTCGCGCCCATGCACACGCCGGGTATCCAGGGCGGCGCGTGCGGCGAGCTGATCGGCGTGCTCTCCGTGGACCGGCCGCGCAACGGCCGCCGGCCCGGCGCCTGGGGCCGCGAGGCCCTGCAGATGTACGCGTTTCAGGCCGCCATCGCCATCAGCAACGCACGTCTACGCGCGAATATGCAGCGGGCATTGGTCAGGCTCGAACGGGAGCAGCAGGCCCTGCGAGCGAGCGAGGAAAGCTTCCGGCAGGCCTTCGAGTACGCCCCCTCCGGCATGGCCATAGCCGAGATGGGCGGCGACCAGCATGGCCGGATCCTGCGGACCAACGACGCCCTGTGCCGTCTGCTGGGCCGCCCCGCCTCCGCGATGCGCCGCTACTCCTTCTCCGACCTCGTCCACCCCGAGGACATCGGCACGCTGCTGCGGACCTCGGCGGAGGGCGGCCGGGCGGAGCTCAGGCTCGGGCGCCGCGACGGGACGTACGTCTGGGTCTCCCTCCGTAACTCCGTCGTCGCCGACGCCGCCGACGGCCCCCGCTTCCTCCTCACCCACGTCGAGGAGATCGAGGAGCGCAAGCGCCGCGAGCTCCAGCTCGCCCACCGCGCCTCCCACGACTCCCTCACCGGCCTGCCGAACTCCGCCGAGCTGCGCGCCCGGCTCTCCTCCCGCCTCTGCCAGCGCCAGACCCACCCCGGTGCCCTCGAGCCCGTGGACGCGGCGTTCGGCCATCCCGCCTACGACGCCAACGGCCATGGCTTCGACTACCGCCCGGGCGGTGGCATCGATGTCTACGACGCCTACGACCACCACGTGCACACCGTCGCCCCCGAGGGCGAGCACGACGACGGCACCAAGGGGCTCGCGGTCCTCTTCTGCGACCTCGACGGCTTCAAGTCGATCAACGACCGGTTCGGGCACAACGCGGGCGACGCGGTGCTCATCGAGGTGGCCAGGCGGTTGTCCCGCGGCGTCCGCGACGGTGACACGGTGGCCCGGCTCGGCGGAGACGAGTTCGTCGTCCTCGCCGACGGGCTCGGGCGTGCCGACGCGGCGGATCTCGCGGCCCGGCTGCGCAGCGAGATCATCCAGCCGATCCGGGTCGACGGCCGCGCCATGCGGGTCGGCGCCAGCTTCGGAATCGGGTGGGCACACTGCGGGATGACGGCGGACGAAGTGTTGAAGTCCGCTGACGAGCGGATGTACGTCGAGAAACGATCGCGTCCCAAACAGCACAGACGCGCGGGATGACCCCAGGTCAGTGAGTTGATGCGACCGGAGTCACCCGTTTGGGCCTCGCGGAGCGGGTAGGCTCGCCATTCTGACCCCATGCACTGCATCCGCACCGCACCTGTTGAGGAGACCTAGGGATGACGCCCGGCAACAACGGCGCGAGCACGCCCGAGGACGACGACCCGTTCGGCTACCTCTACGCCGACGGTCAGGCCAACGGCGCCCAGCCGCCCTCCGGCGGTTACGGCTACCCCGGCTCCGTCGGCTCCGTCAACAGAGCGCGCTCGGTCGGCCAGCGCCAGTACGGCCAGCAGGCACCCGCCCCCACGGCACCCACCGCGCAGTACGGCCAGACCGTGCCCCAGCAGCAGGGCGCGTACGGCCAGCCGAGCGCCCACTACGCCGCGCCGGAGACGTTCCCCGGCGGCGGCGCTCCTACGTCCCCGCAGCAGCCGTCGTACAGCGACGGCGGCGGTGGGCGCGGGCGCGGCCCGAACACCAAGGGCCTGTTGATCGGCGCGGTCGCGGTGGTCGCCGCGGTCGTGATCGGGATCAGCCTGGCGATGATGAACGGCAACGACGACGACAAGGCCGACGGCGGCGGCGCGGCAAGCTCGCCGTCCGCCGAGCAGAGCGCGGAGCCGAGCCAGTCGGCGAGCGGCGACGCCGGCAACGAGGTGAAGCTGCCGAAGAGCGACGCCAAGGCGTTGCGACTGGGCGGAACCGCTGCGTTGGCCTCGGACGTCGAGGGTGCTCAGTCGGACGGTGGCATCTACGTCGGCAACCTCAACCAGGTCGGCAACTCGGTGACCTGGACTGTCAATGGCATCCCTGAAGAAGGCGTCTATACGCTCTTCGCCCGCTACAGCGCGGCCGGTGAGGACCAGTCGATGACGCTCACCGTCAATGGCAAGCCGTTCGGCAGCAAGCTGAGCATGAAGAACTACGCAAAAGCCGCCGACGGCGACTTCGCAAAGGGCTGGACCACGACGTATGCGTGGCCCTCCCTCACCAAGGGCACCAACACGCTCTCGGTCTCCTGCGGGAACGGCGACAAGTGCAACGTCCTGCTGGACCAGCTGTCGCTGAAGAAGGGCCAGGTCGAGAGCTAGGCCGCGCTGACCTCCCCGGTCACCGCCACCCGCCCCACCAGCTCCTCGTACGCCCTTCGGTCGAACTCGCCCGCCGTCGGCGCCAGTACGGTCGCCGCCGACAGGGCGATCGCCCGGGCCAGTCGGTCCGGCCACGGCAAGTGCTCGACGAGGCCCGACAGCAGGCCCGCGACCGCGGAGTCGCCCGCGCCGGTCGGGTTGCCGTGTACCGGGGTGGGCGGGGCTGCGCGCCAGCGGCCCTCCGGGGTCACCGCGAGCAGTCCCTCGGGGCCCAGCGACGCGACGACCGCGTGAGCGCCGCGGCGACGGGCGTCCTGCGTGGCGCGGAACGGCTCGTGGGAGCCGGTGAGTTCGGCGAGTTCGTCGGCGTTGGGCTTGATCAGGTCGGGGCGGGCGGCTACTCCGCGGCGGAGTGGTTCGCCGCTGGTGTCGAGGAGGACCGGGACGCCCGCCGCCCTCGCGTCCCGGATCAGTCCCGCATACGCGCCCACCGGCACGCCCGGCGGCAGGCTCCCGCACAGGGCCACCGCCGACGCCGACGGGAGCAGATCCTCGTATGCCTCCTGGAAGGCGGACCACTCGGCGGGGGTGATGACCGGGCCGGGCTCGTTGAGCTGGGTCGTGTCGCCGGTCTGTTCGTCCACGACGGCTATCGTGCGACGGGTCGGGCCGGAGATCGGGACGAGGGCGTCCACCAGGCCCGGTGTGGTGGTGAGTTGGTCCTGGACGACGCGGCCCGTCGCGCCGCCCGCGAAGCCGGTGACGGTCACCTCGTGGCCGAGGGCGGCGAGGACGCGGGCCACGTTGAGGCCTTTGCCTCCCGGGCGTTCGGTCACCTCGGTCACCCGGTGAGAGGTGTGCGGCCGTAGCGCCCGTACGCGGTAGGTGATGTCGAGAGCGGTGTTCAGTGTGACCGTGAGGATCACCTGGGCCGACCTCCCCCGATGAGATGCGGAATGCGCGTGCCGTCTGTCTGTCCGGATGTCAGATCATGCCAAAGAGACGGCCGCCGAGCCCAGTCCCGGGTCGGCCACCGTCTCGCTGACTGCCGGACGGATCAGCCCAGTTGGGGATCGACCACCCATTCGCCCCGGCGCATGACGCCCTTCAGGTTGAAGTCCGTGTCGAGGATCACCAGGTCGGCGTACTTGCCCGCCTCCAGGGAGCCGATCGTGTCGTACATCCCCAGCAGCTTGGCCGGGTTGGCGGACAGGGCCGTGACCGTGTCCTCGACCGGGAGGCGGTCGATCGTCACCGCGCGCTTGAAGGCGCGGTCCTGGGTGAGGGTGGAGCCCGCGATCGAGCCGCCCTCCACCAGGCGGGCGACGCCCTCGCTGACCTCTACCTCCAGCGGGCCGAGCATGTAGCGGCCGTCGCCGAAACCGGCCGCGTCCATCGCGTCGGTGATGAACGCCACGCGGCTCGCTCCCGCGTGGTGGAAGGCGAGTTGAAGGGAGGCGGGGTGGAGGTGCGTGCCGTCGTTGATCAGCTCGACGGTGATGCGGTCGTCCTCGAGGAGGGCGGCGATCGGGCCCGGTGACCTGTGTCCCAGCGTCGGCATCGCGTTGAAGAGGTGCGTCGCGACCGTCGCGCCCGCCTCGATCGCCTCCACCGTCTGCTCGTACGTCGCGTCCGTGTGGCCGATCGCCGCGATGACGCCGTGCTCGGCCAGCAGTCTCACGGAGTCGATGCCGCCCGGGAGTTCGGTCGCGAGCGTGACCATCTTCGCCTTGCCGCGCGCCGCGTCGATCAGTTTGCGGACCTCCGCGGGGTCCGGGTCCCGGAGCAGTTCCTCGGAGTGCGCGCCCTTGCGGCACGGGGAGATGAACGGGCCCTCGAAGTGGATGCCGGCGATGTCGCCCTGCTCGGCGAGTTCGCTGAGCAGGCCCGCGCGCTGGACCAGGAAGTCCATGTCGCCGGTGACGGTGGAGGCGACGAGGGTGGTGGTGCCGTGCAGGCGGTGGGTGTGGATGCCGGTGACTACGTCGTCTGGCGTGCCTGATGTGAACGAGGCGCCGCCTCCGCCGTGGTTGTGGATGTCTACGAATCCCGGTACCAGCCAGTGGTCGGTTACGTCGATGAGGTGGGCGTTCTCTGGGGCTGTGCGAGCGATTCGGGTGCCGTCGATGATCACTGAGCCGTCTTTGACGGTGCCCGTCGGCATGACCACGTTGGCACCGGACAGGATGAGGGGCGCCTTCGCCGTCGCGGGCTGCGGGCCGGTGGGGGCTTGTCGCGCAGTTCCCCGCGCCCCTGAGGGGGTTGCCATCAGGTCGTTACCTCCGTGCGGTCAGTTGTGTCTAGGAGGTCCCAGGCCAGTAGGCCGGCACCCAGGCAGCCCGCGGTGTCGCCCAGGGCCGCGGGGACGATGGTCGGCAGTTTCTGGAAGGTCACGCGTTTCTTCACCGCGTCCCGCAGCGGTGTGAACAACGTTTCCCCCGCCTCGGCCAGGCCGCCACCGATGATGAGGGTGCGGGGGTCCAGCAGGGTGAGGGCGGTGGTCAGGCCGTCGGCCAGGGCGTTGATGGCCTCGTGCCAGATGGTGAGGGCCTTCGGGTCGCCGGAGGTCATGGCCTTCGCGCAGTCCGCCGCGTCCGCGGCAGGGTTGCCGGAAGCCTTCGCCCAGGCTTCGCTCACCGCTGCCGCCGAGGCGTACCGCTCCAGGCAGCCGGCCTGACCGCATGGACAGGGGGCCCCTGCCGGTCGTACGACGATGTGGCCGATCTCGCCCGCGAAGCCGTGCGCGCCCGACTCCACCCGGCCCTCGATGCCGATCGCGCCCGCTATGCCGGTGCCGAGGGCGACGAAGAGGAAGCGGTCGGTGCCCTGGCCCGCGCCGATGCGGCCCTCGGCGAGGCCGCCGCTGCGGACGTCGTGGCCGAGGGCGACGGGGACGTTGCCGATGCGGGCGGTGAGCAGGTCGCGCAGGGGTACGTCGCGCCAGCCGAGGTTGGCCGAGTAGGCGGCGATGCCGTGGTGCTCGTCGACGATGCCGGGGACGGCGACTCCGGCGGCGGCCGCGGGCTCGCCGAAGGTCCGGTCGCCGTACGCGCGTAGCTCCGCGGCGAAGTCGAGGATGTGCTCGACGACGGCCCCGGGTCCGCGCTCGCGGCCGGTGGCGCGGCGGGCCTGGTGCAGCAGCTCGCCCTTCGCCCCTACCAGGGCGGCCTTCATCCCGGTGCCGCCCACGTCGAGGGCGATGACATGTCTCACGGGGACAGTGTGGCCCGTGGACCCGGAAGAGGTCTAGTCCACTTGCGTGGTGTAGACCTTATGGCTACGTATCGAAAGTTTTCGCGATGGTGATGCGCGATCGCGAAGGTGGGGCAGGAGAGCTGTGCAGGGGCGGAAGAGGACAGGGGCGATCGCGGTGGTGTCCGCTCTGGGCATGACGGCGGTGCTCGGCGGCTGCGGCCTCGGCGACGACGCGGACGAGGTGACCCTGAGGCTGGTCGCGGCCGACTACGGCGACAGCGCGGCCAACAGCTCCGAGAAGTACTGGGGCAAGCTCGTCGACGAATACGAGGCCGCCCACCCCGGGGTGAAGATCCAGGTCAGCGTCTACTCCTGGAACGATGTCGACCGCAAGGTCAAGGAGCTGGCCGACGCCGGCAAGGCCCCGGACATGGCGCAGATCGGTGCGTACGCCGACTACGCGGACAAGGGCCTGCTCTACCGCGCCGACGACCTGCTCTCCATCACCACCCAGGCCGGTTTCGCCTCCCAGCTCGCCAAGGCGGGGCAGGTGAACGGGGTGCAGTACGGCATGCCCTTCGCCGCCTCCACCCGGCTGCTGTTCTACAACAAGGACCTCTTCAAGAAGGCCGGCCTCACCCCGCCGACCACCTGGGACGAGCTCGCCGCCGACGCCGCGGCGCTGAAGGCGGACGGGGTGAAATACCCGTACGCCCTGCCGCTGGGGCCGGAGGAGGCGCAGGCCGAGACGATGCAGTGGCTGCTCAGCGGCGGGGGCGGCTACACCGACGGCTACGGCACCTACGGCATCGACTCCGCGCAGAACGTCGACACCTTCACCTGGCTCAAGGACGAGCTCGTCGGCAAGGGTCTGACCGGGCCCGTCGCGCCGGGCGAGCTGAACCGCGCCGACGCCTTCGCCGCGTTCGCCAAGGGGGACGTCGGCATGCTCAACGGGCACCCCTCGCTGATGCACATCGCCGGGAAGAAGGGCGTGAAGTTCGGCATGGTGCCGATGCCCGGCGTCGACGGTGAGAGCGACGCCACGATGGGGGTCGCCGACTGGATGACGGCGTTCAAGAAGAACGGGCACGCCGAGGAGGTCGGCGACTTCCTCGACTTCGTGTACGACGAGAAGAACGTGCTGGACTTCTCGCGTGAGTACGACCTGCTGCCGGTCACGACCAACGCTTCCGCGACGATGACGGAGGCGAAGCAGGACGCCGATCTCAAGCCGTTCCTCGACGAGTTGCCGCTCTCCGAGCTGTATCCGGTCGGCAAGACTTCCTGGGCCGAGGTCAGCGCGGCCGTCAAGAAGCGGATCGGGCAGGCCGTGGCCTCCGGCGGCAATCCGTCGGCGGTGCTGAAGCAGCTGCAGGCGACGGCGAATTCGGCCGCGAGCGCGGAGTAGCTCCGCGGTTTTGCCGGGCTGTCGGTGGCGGGGGATAGCGTGCGGGGTATGGAGCAGCTGGGCCGCAGGGAGCAGGACATCCTCGCGCTCGAACGCCGGGGGTTTCCGGGGCCGGGGGCGAAGGAGCGGGCGATACGGGAGGAGCTGGGGTTGGCGCCGGTGCGGTATTTCCAGCTGTTGAATGCGCTGCTGGATGATCCTCGGGCGTTGGCTCATGATCCGGTGACGGTGAATCGGCTGCGGCGGGTGCGGGATGCGCGGCGGGCGGAGCGGTAGGGCTCTGCTGGGTGCCGTGTTTTGTCTGCGGCGCCGTTGTGGCTGGTCGCGCAGTTCCCCGCGCCCCTTCGGGGCGCGCTGCAGAACCGCAGCTGACTTCACCAGGTCTCCGTGGATAGGGTCGGCCCATGGGCAGCCCCGTGGACTCGACAGACGACCGCTTGCCGAACCCCGTTACCCAGGCCGGCCGAGCCGGTATCGCCGCTATCCTCCAGCGGCCCGGCAGGGCGATGATCGCTCTTGACTTCGATGGGACGCTCGCACCGATCGTGGCGGATCCGGAGCGGGCGCGGGCGCATCCGGGTGCGGTGCCGGCGTTGGCCGCGCTGGCGCCGAAGGTGGCCGGCGTTGCGGTGATCACCGGGCGTCCGGCCGAGGTCGCCGTCCGGTACGGCGGCTTCTCCGGTGTTGCCGGGCTGGAACATCTCGTGGTCCTCGGCCACTACGGCGCCGAGCGCTGGGATGCCGTCACCGACGCCGTCACCGCCCCGCCGCCGCACCCCGGAGTCGCCGCCGTCCGCGCGGAGCTGCCGACGCTCCTGGACGGGACCAACGCCTGGGTCGAGGAGAAGGGCGGCCGGGCCGTCGCCGTGCACACGCGCCGTGCCGACGATCCCCAGGCCACCTTCGAGGCCCTCCGCGAGCCGCTCGCCGACCTCGCCACCCGCCACGGCCTGATCGTCGAGCCGGGTCGCCTGGTCCTCGAACTCCGCCCACCGGGCATGGACAAGGGCGTGGCCCTGACCGACCACGCTCGCGACATCGGCGCCGAGTCCGTCCTCTACGCCGGCGACGACCTCGGCGACCTTCCCGCCTACGCCGCCATCGACAAACTCCGCTCCGACGGCACCCCCGGCCTGCTGGTGTGCAGCGGCAGCGACGAGGTGACCGAGCTGAGGGAACGGGCGGATGTGGTGGTCGACGGTCCGGCGGGGGTCGTACGGCTACTGGGGGAGTTGGCGGCCCGTATCCGGTAGCGCGTTCAGCTGATCCAGGAACCACTGCGTCGGCGGCAGTGACGTCGCTGCCGCCGCCAGCCGCTTCGTGCGTTCCCCGCGCTCCCCGGCCGGCATCGTCAGCGCTTCGTACAACGCCTCGGCCGTGCCCGTCACGTCGTAGGGGTTCACGGTGATCGCGTCCTCGCCCAGTTCCTCGTACGCCCCCGCCTCCCGCGAAAGCACCAGCACGCATCCCTCGTCGGAGACGACCGGCATCTCCTTGGCGACCAGGTTCATGCCGTCGCGGATCGGGTTGACCAGAGCCACGTCCGCGAGCCGGTACGCCGCCAGCGAGCGGGCGAAGTCGTCCTTCACGTGCAGCACGACCGGCGTCCAATCCGGCGTTCCGTAGCCGGAGTTGATCTCCTCCGCGAGCCGCTGCACCTCGGCCGTGTACTCGCGGTAGACGGCGAGGTCCTGCCGCGACGGATACGCGAACGCGACATGCACGACCCGTCCGCGCAACTCGGGGTGGTCGTCGAGGAGCTGGCGGTATGCCAGCAGGCCGCGCACGATGTTCTTGGACAGCTCGGTGCGGTCGACCCGGACGATGGTCTGGCGGCCCGGGCCGATCTCGGCCCGCAGCGCGGCCATCCGTTCCTCGACGTCGGTCTCGTGCGAGCGCCGGCGCAGGAAGTCGGCGTCGGCGCCCAGCCCGTGGACGCCGACCCGGGTGTCGCCGAGCCCGCCGACGAGGGCCTCGGCGCATGCGGTGAACGCGTCGGCCCAGCGGTGGGTGAGGAAGCCCAGCCGGTCGGCGCCGAGCATCCCGCGCAGCACCTGCTCGGCGATGTCGTCCGGCAGCATGCGGAAGTACTCCACCGGCGCCCACGGCGTGTGCGAGAAGTGGCCGATCCGCAGGTCGGGGCGGAGTTCGCGGAGCATGCCCGGCACCAGGGTCAGGTGGTAGTCCTGCACCAGCACCGCCGCCCCGGCCCCCGCCTCCTCGGCCAGCGCCTCAGCGAACGCGCGGTTGTAGCGGACGTACGACTCCCACTGCCGCCGGAACTCCGTGTCGAAGACCGGCTCCAGCGGCGTCTGGTACAGCAGGTGGTGGACGAACCAGAGGACCGAGTTCGCGATGCCGTTGTACGCGTCCGCGTGCACGTCGGCCGGAATGTCCAGCATCCGTACACCGGACTCGCCGACTCCGCGCCGTACCGCCTCGCGGTCGCCGTCGCCGAGGGCCGAGCAGACCCACAGGGCGTCCGCGTCCGGCCCGATCGCGGAGAGACCGGACACCAGCCCGCCGCCGCCGCGCTTGGCGTGCAGCGAGCCGTCCTCGCGGACCCCGTACGAGACGGGGCCGCGGTTGGAGGCGACCAGTACCTGCGCAGCACCGAAAGTTGCAGCCATACGCCACAACCTAGCCCAGGCCAGAACCGCTCAAACGTACGGCTCAGCGGTATACAACCGGCGCGTTCCGTTACGCCACGCGCACGTTTATGCCGCTTTGCGGGACTGGTACTCGGCGATGTCGGCCATCGGAGGCCGTTCTTCCGTATCCACGGAGTAGGTGCGGGGTTCGAATCCGTCCTCGCTCCGTTCGAACTGGGTGAGGGAGGGGCGGATCAGATGCCCGCGGGCCAGCCTGAGCTGGGCCGTGCGGTAGATCGCGGCCGACATCCGGCCCAGGGCCTGGCCGTCCTGGTGCCGGTGCTTGCGCACGCCGACGTCGACCTGGGCGAGGGCGTCAAGGCCCACCAGATGCAGGGCGTCGACCAGCATGCCCAGCTCCACGCCGTAGCCGACGGGGAACGGGAGCTGTTCCAGCAGGGAGCGGCGGGCTGCGTACTCGCCGCCCAGCGGCTGGACGAATCCGGCCAGCTGCGGCCAGTGCATGTTCAGCAGCGGGCGGGCCATCAGTTCCGTCACCCGGCCGCCCTGGCCTGCCGCGCCGCCGAGCGGACGGTCGTACATCCCCTTGACGAGGTCGACCTCCGGGTCGGTGAGCAGCGGGCCGACGATGCCGGAGACGAAGTCCGACTTGAACTCCTTCAGGTCCGCGTCGATGAAGCAGACGATGTCACCGCTGGTGACGAGGAGCGAGCGCCACAGGACCTCGCCCTTGCCGGGGACGGCCGGTATGCGCGGCAGGATGTCGTCGCGGTGGACGACCCGAGCACCCGCGGCGGCGGCCACCGCGGAGGTGCGGTCGGTCGATCCCGAGTCGACGACGACGATCTCGTCGACGAGCGGGACCTGGTGCATGAGGTCGTGACGGATCACGGCGACGATCTCGCCGACCGTCTCCTCCTCGTTGAGCGCGGGCAGCACGACACTGACGGTCTGGCCCGTGGCGCGTTTCGCGGCCAGGATCTTGTGGAGCGGGCGATCGGTCAGGGACCAGGAGCGTGCGCTCAACCAGCGCTCGACTTCTTCCAGCACAGTAAGCGGCTCCTCACTGTCGCGGATCACGACTAGAGGTGTGTGATCCATCTCGCGGTTCGGACGACTATCTCAACTGTCCTGGCCTTCGGTTACAGTCTTGAACAACGCTGATGACCATCGCATGTCGGGGGTCGTTTGCGTCTACAACTAAATACCGCTCATCCAGAGGGGCAGAGGGATACGGCCCGTTGAAGCCCCGGCAACCCTCCAGTCGGTACTCGTAGATCAGTGTTGATCGTTCTCCGCGAGGCTCCCGGCTAGGGAAGGTGCCAAATCCGTCTCACGGCGAGATGCGTCGTGAGGAAGATGAGGAGAAAGGGCCTCGCCTCACATGGCTGCGCAGACAGTTGCAAGCACCACCCACACCGTCGACCTCGGCCCCGCCGCGGCGCTCTCGTGCCGCGAATGCGGTCACCGAGTACCCCTCGGCCCGGTCTTCGCGTGCGAGGAGTGTTTCGGCCCGCTCGAGATCGCCTACGACTTCTCGGCCTACGACGCCGAAGAGCTCCGCAAGCAGATCGAGGCGGGACCCGCGAACATCTGGCGGTACGCACCGCTGCTGCCCGTCCCCGCGGACGTGGCCGACAAGCCCAACATCAACCCGGGCTGGACCAAGCTCGTCAAGGCCGACAACCTCGCGCGCGAGCTGGGTGTCGACGCCGGCAAGCTCTTCATCAAGGACGACTCCGGCAACCCGACGCACTCCTTCAAGGACCGGGTCGTCGCCCAGGCCCTGGAGGCCGCGCGCGCCTTCGGCTTCACCACCCTCTCCTGCTCCTCGACGGGCAACCTCGCCGGCGCCGTCGGTGCCGCCGCCGCCCGGGCCGGCTTCCGCTCCTGCGTGTTCATCCCGCACGACCTGGAGCAGGGCAAGGTCGTCATGGCCGCGGTCTACGGCGGTGAGCTCGTCGGTATCGAGGGCAACTACGACGACGTCAACCGTTTCTGTTCCGAGCTGATCGGCGACCCGGCCGGCGAGGGCTGGGGCTTCGTCAACGTCAACCTGCGGCCGTACTACGCGGAAGGGTCCAAGACCCTGGCGTACGAGATCTGCGAGCAGCTCGGCTGGCAGCTGCCCGACCAGCTGGTCGTCCCCATCGCCTCCGGCTCGCAGCTCACGAAGATCGACAAGGGTCTGCAGGAGCTCATCAAGCTCGGGCTCGTCGAGGACAAGCCGTACAAGATCTTCGGCGCGCAGGCCGAGGGCTGCTCGCCGGTGTCCGTCGCCTTCAAGGGCGGGCACGACGTCGTCCGGCCGCAGAAGCCGAACACGATCGCCAAGTCGCTGGCGATCGGCAACCCGGCGGATGGTCCTTATGTCCTGGACATCGCTCGCCGTACCGGCGGTGCGGTGGAGGACGTGAACGACGAGCAGGTCGTCGATGCGATCAAGTTGCTTGCGCGGACCGAGGGCATCTTCGCGGAGACCGCCGGCGGCGTGACCGTGGGTGTGGCGCGCAAGCTGATCGAGAACGGTGTCCTCGACCCCACGAAGACCACGGTCGTCCTCAACACCGGTGATGGTCTCAAGACTCTTGACGCGGTTGCCGGTACGGGGCTGACTGCGACGATTCGGCCCAGCCTGGACTCGTTCCGGGAAGCGGGTCTGGGGTAGGGCCCGTCTCATTGATTTCGTCTGCGGGCCGGTGGGGGCTGGTCGCGCAGTTCCCCGCGCCCCTGAAGGGGCGCTGTACTGACCGGAGGTTCAAGTTATGAGCGTTAGCGTCCGCATTCCTACCATCCTGCGCACCTACACCGGCGGTGCGGCCGAGGTTTCCGCCGAGGGTGCGACCCTCGCCGACGTCATCTCCGACCTGGAGAAGAACCACACCGGCATCGCCGCCCGCATCCTCGACGACCAGGGGAAGCTGCGGCGGTTCGTCAACGTGTACGTGAATGACGACGACGTCCGTTTTGAGCAGGGGCTGGAGACGGCGACGCCGGACGGGGCCGGTGTCTCGATCATTCCGGCGGTCGCGGGCGGCTGAATCACGCATTGTTCATCGAATGGCCCCCTCCGTGAGAGAAGCGGAGGGGGCCATTCTCTATGGTTGAGCACGGTACAGTTGGGGAACCTGCTCGCGCTTTCATGCCGGGCGCATATGAGTTCCGCCCGCACGGCCGACAAGAAGTAGCCAAAGTACGCGGGCCTTTTGCGTCATTCGCTCCTTTTATTGGGTCCGAGTTGCCCTGGATTTACACAAATTCTCCGCATTTCACCGATCGGTCGCGCCCAGATTTCTCGTCCGACTGACCTGTTGCAGACGGCAGTTGGACAGATACATTCAGCCGCGGTCGACGCGTTCCGGCGCACGCCCCCAACCGTGGGGGGTGAGGTCTGACCCGGATCCGCGAAGTGTGGATCTGTGCAAGGGCCAGTAATAGGGGAGTTAGGCATGGCTCAGGGCACCGTCAAGTGGTTCAACGCGGAGAAGGGGTACGGCTTCATCGCGGTCGACGGTGGTGCGGATGTATTCGTCCACTACAGCGCGATTCAGATGGACGGCTACCGCACCCTGGAAGAAGGTCAGCGAGTCGATTTCGAGATCTCGCAGGGCCAGAAGGGGCCGCAGGCGGACATGGTCCGTCTCGCGACCAGCTGAAGCACGCGCCGACTGACTGCAGCGACGTTCTTCTTCGGAGGGCTCGTTTCCCATGGGGAGTCATGGGTTGCGAGCCCTCCGGCATGTCCGGGGCCGGTCCGGACCCCTTGCCACGCCTGAGGATCACTGAGGAGCGCTTGCACTCGGCATGGGCGAGTGCTAATCATTGGCGTTAGCACTCTGAAGGTGAGAGTGACAACGAGGACCGGGTCGGTGAGGCCCGCAGGCCGGGTGGGGCAAGGAACCACAGGCAGGCGAGCCGTCCGTCGCGGGCGCCAGCGCGGTCCGGAGCAATCCACCCCAGTCCGGGAGGACCACTTCACATGGCCAAGATCATCGCGTTCGACGAGGAGGCACGGCGCGGTCTCGAGCGCGGGATGAACCAGCTCGCCGACGCCGTCAAGGTCACCCTTGGCCCCAAGGGCCGGAACGTCGTCCTCGAGAAGAAGTGGGGCGCCCCCACGATCACCAACGATGGTGTTTCCATCGCCAAGGAGATCGAGCTCGAGGACCCGTACGAGAAGATCGGCGCCGAGCTGGTCAAGGAAGTCGCCAAGAAGACGGACGACGTCGCCGGTGACGGTACGACCACGGCGACCGTGCTCGCCCAGGCCCTCGTCAAGGAGGGTCTGCGCAACGTAGCCGCCGGCGCCAACCCGATGGCCCTCAAGCGCGGTATCGAGAAGGCCGTCGAGGCCGTCTCCGGTGCCCTGCTCGAGCAGGCCAAGGACGTGGAGACCAAGGAGCAGATCGCCTCCACGGCCTCCATCTCCGCCGCCGACACCCAGATCGGCGAGCTCATCGCCGAGGCGATGGACAAGGTCGGCAAGGAAGGCGTCATCACCGTCGAGGAGTCCCAGACCTTCGGTCTGGAGCTGGAGCTCACCGAGGGTATGCGCTTCGACAAGGGCTACATCTCGGCGTACTTCGCCACCGACATGGAGCGTATGGAGGCCGTCCTTGACGACCCGTACATCCTGATCGCCAACTCCAAGATCTCCTCGGTCAAGGACCTGCTCCCGCTTCTGGAGAAGGTCATGCAGTCGGGCAAGCCGCTGCTGATCATCGCCGAGGACGTCGAGGGCGAGGCTCTGTCGACCCTGGTCGTCAACAAGATCCGTGGCACCTTCAAGTCCGTCGCCGTCAAGGCTCCGGGCTTCGGTGACCGCCGCAAGGCCATGCTCGGCGACATCGCCATCCTCACGGGCGGCGAGGTCATCTCCGAGGAGGTCGGCCTCAAGCTGGAGAACGCGACCCTGGACCTCCTGGGCCGCGCCCGCAAGGTCGTCATCACCAAGGACGAGACCACCATCGTCGACGGCTCCGGCTCCGCCGACCAGGTCGCCGGCCGGGTCAACCAGATCCGCGCCGAGATCGAGAACAGCGACTCGGACTACGACCGCGAGAAGCTCCAGGAGCGTCTGGCGAAGCTGGCCGGCGGCGTGGCCGTCATCAAGGCCGGTGCCGCCACCGAGGTCGAGCTCAAGGAGCGCAAGCACCGCATCGAGGACGCCGTTCGCAACGCGAAGGCGGCCGTCGAGGAGGGCATCGTCGCCGGTGGTGGCGTGGCCCTGCTCCAGGCCTCCACGGTCTTCGAGAAGCTGGACCTCGAGGGTGACGAGCTGACCGGCGCCAACGCCGTGAAGCTCGCGCTGGAGGCCCCGCTGAAGCAGATCGCCGTCAACGGTGGTCTCGAGGGTGGCGTCATCGTCGAGAAGGTGCGCAACCTGCCCGTCGGCCACGGCCTGAACGCTGCGACCGGTGAGTACGTCGACATGATCGCCGAAGGCATCATCGACCCGGCGAAGGTGACCCGTTCCGCTCTGCAGAACGCCGCCTCCATCGCCGCGCTGTTCCTCACCACCGAGGCCGTCATCGCCGACAAGCCGGAGAAGGCCTCGGCCGGTGCCGGCGCCGGCGGCGGCATGCCGGGCGGTGACATGGACTTCTGATCGACTCCGGTTGATCGTCTGTCCTACGACTGAGGGCGGCACTCCCTGTTCACGCAGGGGGTGCCGCCCTCGGGCGTTGCAGGGGCGTTTATGGGGCCCTTGATTGAGTCAAGCAACTGACTTAAGGTTGCCTTGGTCAAGCTTACTGCGTTCCTACGGAGGCCCCGCCATGTCCGACGCCCTTGCCCGTCCCGCCGAGGCGGCAGGCTCCGCCCCGCCGAGACCGAACGCCGTGGTGGCGGTGCTGGCCTTCGCCGGAATCGTCGTCGCGCTGATGCAGACCCTGGTCATCCCGATCGTCCCGGAGCTACCGAAGCTGCTCGACGCCCCCGCGTCGGACACCGCGTGGGCGGTGACGGCGACCCTGCTCGCTGCGGCCGTGGCGACGCCGGTCGTCGGCAGGCTCGGTGACATGTTCGGCAAGCGGCGGATGCTGCTGGTCAGTGTCGTGATGCTGATAGCCGGTTCGGTGGTCTGCGCGCTGAGCGACTCCTTGATCCCGATGATCCTCGGCCGGGTCCTGCAAGGCCTAGCCTCCGGTGTGATCCCGCTCGGCATCAGCATCATGCGGGACGAACTCCCCGCCGAACGGCTCGGCTCCGCCACCGCCATGATGAGCGCCTCCCTCGGCGTCGGCGGCGCACTCGGACTGCCTACCGCCGCGCTCATCGCCGACAACTTCGACTGGCACACGCTGTTCTGGACGTCGGCCGGACTGGGCGTCGTAGCACTCGGCCTGGTGCTGACGCTCGTACCGGAGTCGAAGGTGCGCACCGGCGGTCGCTTCGACCTGGTGGGCGGTCTCGGTATGGCCGCGGGCCTGGTCTGCCTGCTGCTGGCGATCTCCAAGGGCGCGGACTGGGGCTGGGGCAGCGCCACCACGATCGGACTGTTCCTGTCGTCCGTCGTCGTCCTGCTGCTGTGGGGCTGGTGGGAGCTGCGCACCGAGCAGCCGCTGGTCGACCTGCGCACCACCGCCCGCCGTCAGGTCCTGGTCACCAACCTCGCCTCGATCGCCGTCGGGTTCGCGATGTTCGCGATGTCGCTGGTCCTGCCGCAGCTGCTCCAGCTGCCCGCGCAGACCGGGTACGGCCTGGGCAAGTCCATGCTGATCGCCGGTCTGGTCATGGCACCGTCCGGCCTGGTCATGATGGCGACGGCGCCGGTCTCCGCCGCGGTGTCCAAGGCCCGTGGACCGAAGGTCACGCTGATGATCGGTGCCCTGATCGTGGCCGCCGGCTACCTCCTCAACATCGTCCTGATGTCCGAGGTCTGGCACTTCGTCCTGGTGTCCTGCGTCATCGGCGCCGGTATCGGCTTCACCTACGGCTCGATGCCCGCGCTCATCATGGGTGCCGTGCCCGCGTCGGAGACGGCCGCGGCGAACAGCCTCAACACCCTGATGCGGTCCATCGGTACGTCGTCGGCGAGCGCCATCGCCGGTGTGATCCTGGCCCAGATGACGACGGACTTCGGCGGCTACGCCCTCCCGTCCCAGAACGGCTTCAAGGTCGTCCTGGCCGTGGGCGCCGGGGCGGCGCTGCTGGCCTTCGCGGTGGCCTCGCTGATCCCGCGCCAGCAGCGGGCGCGGCTGGGGGCGGCGCAGGCGGAGTCGGAGCCGGCTGGGGCGGCGGCGAAGTCGTAGTCGTAGTCGTGGGGGATTGTCGAAAGGTTCCCCGTGTTGTTCACAGGTTCCCGAGCGGCTCGATGTCGACGTGCACCGGCGTGCCCCACACGCGCAGCACCTCGTAGTCGGTGAACTCGTGCACCAGCCGGTACGCCATGGCGGGGCGCGGTCCGCGTCGCTGGGCGGCGAGATACAGCTCGGCCTCGCGCCGGTCACGGCGCGGGGTGCCGCACAGCTGCCAGACCTGGCCGTTCCACATCTCCGGCAGCCAGCGCTGCTGCGGCTGCGGCCGGTCGTCGCGGACGCCGTACCGCGAGGGGGCGGGGGAGGCGGACTGGGGGAGCTGGGGCGCTGTTCCGTTGATCTCGGAGCGGCGGGCGGCGCGGCGCCTGGTCTCGCAGAGCAGGCACAGGTCGGGGGCGCTCTCGTCGACCGGGCCGGTGGGGTGCTCGGCGCAGCGGGTGGTGGGCGCGGCGGAGGTGACGCTCTCGTCCAGGAGATCGAGGGCGCGGCGGAGGTCGGCCTTGACCTCGTGGAGGCGGGCTTCGGGGGTGTCGGCGGCCAGCGCCTCGCCGTGCTCGCCTAGGAGACGGAGGGCGCGGCCGAGGGCGGTGCGTTGGGCGTGGTTCATGGGGTGGCTCCGATTGCCGCGGAGGCTTCTGTCAGGCGCTGCGGCCCACCTTCAGTACGTGGACCGTGACGGTGTCGGCGTTGGGTCGGTAGAGCACGCGCCAACTTCCCACACGCAGCCGGTAGTAGCCCGAGCCGCCCAGTGCGCGGGCCGACGCCGGGTGGGGATCGTCGGCGAGTGCGCGTACTGCTGCGGCGGTTGCCTTGGCGCCTACCGGGTCGGCGGAGCGGAGCCGCCGGAACTCGTTCATGGCGTGGTGCTCCCATACCACGGAGTACGTCACGAAGCGCTCTCCTGATGGTCCTCTGCCTCCAACTGCGCCATGAACTCGTCGTGGGTCATCGAAGGACCGGCAGGAGCCGCTTCGCGGGCGCGCGCTTCGGCGATGTCGGCCTCGTCGCGCAGCCGTTGAAGCTCCTCCAGTTCGCTTATGGGGATGAGGGCGGCGGCAGGTTTGCCGTACTCGGTGATGAGGATGTGTTCCTGGCCGTGCCGGACCCGGCCGACCAGTTGGCCGAGCTGGTTGCGGGCTTCCACGAGCGGGTACGCGTCCATGGAAAGACTGTACACACCTGCGGGTGTGTGCAGTGGGCTCGTGTGGCTGATTCTGCGTCGATCGGCGTGGAAGTCAGTGGGCATAGTCATGCAGCCTTTCGGTGCCCAGGGTGATGTCGATGGGGCGAGGCAGCGGGGTGTTCGGTCACAGGAGTGTCCGCTGCCGCCGTTGGGACATTGCGTGGCGGATCTCGGCCGCGCGGGAATGGACTGCTGAGCTGGACAGGGGCGTGCTGGCGCGAACGGGGGCGCGCTCGCCCCGGCATGCGGCGCACACACCACCCGGCAACGCCTCCGGCCGCCCCGGCACCCCGCACTTCGCGCACTCCAGGACACGGAGGGGTGGGCGGGTCTCGGGCGGTGGCGGCAGTTTGGAGGTCAGACGGTTGCGGACGAGGGCCGCCGCGTGATGGACCGGGGTGGGCAGGCCGCTGGTCAGGGCGTGGAGTACGGCCTCGTCCGTGGCGCCCCTCGCGAACCACTCGGCGACCAGTGGGCTGAGGACTGCGCAGTCGGCCTCGGACAAGGACAGGGCCGGGGCCGTGCGGCCGAGGGCGGCGAGGAGGATATGGGCCCGCGAGCGGGTGGGGCGTCGTCGTTCCGGCTCCGCATCCGGCTCCGGTACGTCGCCCCGCGTGAACGCCGCCCACCAGGTGTCGTCGCGGGCGGTACGGGTGAACCACGTTCGGGTGATCCAGCGTTGGGTGCCCGAGTCGGCCAGGTGTTCGCGCCCTCGGCGCAAGTGACCCGCCCGCTGAAGGTTGTTGAGGGCGGTGCGGAGGGCGCATTGGCCGTACGGGAGTGTCTTGGCCAGCGTCTTTACGGAGATGTCGGCGCCGTCGGGGAGGCGGTCGATGTATCCGGCGATGGCGGCTTCGCGGGGTGGGAGGTGGGCGAAGTCGTGGTTGGTGCGGCGGAGTTGGTCCGGCGCGGAGCGCTTTCCGTAACCCGGATTGGCCATCGGGTGCGGGGACGCGTGCGCGGGCAGGGAGGTAGCACTAAGCTTGGCGTCAGCCATGGGATCGAACTAGTCCTTCGATCTCGTAGGTCAAGCCCCCGCAGGTGTTGTCAGCACCTGGCGGGGGCTGTTCGTTATTCGGGCACGCTAGACGACCATCACTGTGTGTGGCAAGCCGAACGCGTCAAGTCAACTCGCGGGGTGGGAGGGCGGGTTGGGGCCCTCCAACCGTTCCTTGAAAAGAGCGCTCGGGGCTGGACGCTTGAGCTTCGGGACCTCTCAGCCCATGCTCTTCGCGCCGTCCAGGGATTCGCGGATGATGTCGGCGTGGCCCGCGTGCTGGGCGGTCTCGGCGGTGATGTGCAGGAGCACCCTGCGGGCCGACCATCGAGCCCCGGGCTCGTTCCACGGGGCGTCGGGCAGCGGGTGGGCGGTGTTCAGGTCGGGGAGGGTCGCGACCAACTCGTCCGTTCGGCGGGCCACTTCCTCGTACTCGGCGAGCACGCCGGTCAGCGTCTCGCCGGGCAACATCCGGAACTCGTCGGCCCGCTTGGCGAAGTCGGCCTCGGTCATGGCGGTGAAGTCGGGCATCGCCGACGGGCCGTGCTGGATGAAGTCCACCCAGCTCCGTTCCACCGACGTGACGTGTTTGATCAGGCCGCCCAGACACAGCGCACTGACGGTGGTTCGCCGGCCGGCCTGCTCGTCGGTGAGGTCGCGGGTCGTGAAGCGCAGGAAGTGCCGGTGGTGGGCCAGGGCTTCCAGCAGGTCGGCGCGCTCGACGGTGGCGGTGGCGGTGGCAGCGGCGGTGTTGTGCGTGGTCTCAGTCATGACAGCCACGCTAGGAGCCAATGCGGTCAGATCTTGACCGCATTGACGAAGGCCGACCATGCTTCCGGCCGGAACGCGAGCTTCGGGCCGTGGGGGTTCTTGGAGTCGCGGACGGGGATGACGGTGGGGAGGTCGTGGGTGACTTCGAGGCAGTTGCCGCCGCTGCCGCCGCTATAGCTGGACTTGTGCCAGGTGGCCGAGTCCAGGTCGTACTCAGGGATGCTCCTCATGGGCGTAATCCTGCGCCATGGTCTCGATCAGAGCCAGGGAGTTCTGCGGGGAGAGCGCGTTGGCTGTGAGGAGTTCGTAGGTGAAGCGCTGGTGCCTGACGATGGCTGGGGCGTCCTCCAGCCGACCGGTGCCGACGCCCTCGAAGTAGACGAGTGGCGGGGCGTCCTCGAAGTCCATCAGCTTGATGGAGCCCTCCATCGCCGCGTGGGCTCCGGCGCCGAATGGCAGTACCTGCACGATGGCTCGGCCACGTCGGGACAGGTCGGCGAGGTGACGTAGAGCCTCCGCCATCACCTCGCGGCCTCCTGTCACCCGCCGCAGCGCCGCCTCGTCAATCACCGCCCACAACAGCGGCTCTGTTGGATCGTTGAGGATCCGGGCTCGCTCCACTCGGGCTGTCACCAACTCGTCGATCTTCTCTTCCGTGGCCGTCGGTTGGTATGCGCGGCACACGGCTCGTGCGTACGCGGGCGTCTGAAGCAGACCGGGGATCAGGAGGGGCGCGTACTCCCTGATCGCCGTAGCTTGCGCTTCCGCCTCCGCCGCCTCTGCGAAGTGCTCCGGATAGCGGGACTTGGCCGCGGCCGTGCAGTTCCGCGTGAAGAAGTCCTCCGTGCCCAGGACTTCATCCAGCGTTCGCGCGTACTCCGGCAGCATCCGCCGCGTCCCCGCCTCCAGCTGCCCGATGAACGAACCGCTCACGAACAGCCGCGCCCCCAGCTCCTCCTGGCTCAGTCCGGCTTTCTCCCTGGCGTGACGGAGTTCCGCCCCCAGCAGTGCGCGGGGTGACGAAGACGGGTCCAGGTCCTTCGGTCCTGCCATGGCAACTCCCGGTTCGACAACAGAGGTTGTTGGGGCGCTCCGTATGGCCAGGTTAGGAGGCTGGCGGACACGCTGTGTCGTGAATCACGAACTCAATGTGAAGGAGGGTCAAGCGTGCGCTCGACCGAAGAAGTAGTGGCGTCCTTGAAGGAGGCTCTCGTGGATGTCGGCGTCCTGCTGCCATCCCTGTGCGTGGACCCCGTCAGCGGCGCGAGCGATGAGCCGTTCGCCCTGGTCGACCTGGGGCGCTGCAATGTCCGTACAGCCGAGAAGCTGGCCTCCGTACTGCGCGGGGAGAAGCCCGCGATCGGCACGTACGTCGTGGACGTGCGCAGCGGGCGCGTCGGCGAGGTCGTGGGGCACGCGGGCGGCATGGTGCGGTTGCGGCCGGTCGCGGGCGGGCGGGAGTGGGGCTGTCCGCCGGATTCGGTGGGGCTCGCACAGCGGGAGGAGGTGCTGCGGGCTCGGGTGCGGGGTGTCAACAAGGAGGGGCGGCTGCCCTGTTGAGTGCGGGCGCTTGGGTCGAGCCGACACTTCTGTCACCTTGAGTCTCTGTTGCGCCCGTCCCTGGTGCACATCGCCAAAGCCCTCGTTCATATGGAAGTTGATTCCGTCGCATGCTTGGCTCAAGTGGATTGCCGAGGTCACGGGCTACGCGGCGTAGAGCTTGTCCAAGCGCGCGACCTGTTCCTCCGTAAGCTCCAGACCCGCCGCCGCCACGTTCTCCTCCAGGTGAGCCGTCTTCGCCGTCCCCGGAATCGGCAGCATCACCGGCGAGTGCGCGAGGAGCCAGGCCAGCATCACCTGCGTCGCCGTGGCGCCGGACTCGGTCGCTACGGCGGCGATCTCGGCGGTCGTGCCCGAGGTGCCGTGGGCGACCGGGCGCCAGGGCAGGAAGGCGATGCCCGCTGCCTCGCAGGCCTCCAGGACGGGCTCGTGTTCGCGGTCGAGGAGGTTGTAGCGGTTCTGGACGCCGGCGATATCGGCGACGGTCCGCGCCTCGGTGAGTTCGGCGACGGTGACCTCGGAGAGGCCGATCCGGCCGACCTTGCCCTCGGTCACCAACTCGCCGAGCGTGCCGACCTGGTCGGCCACCGGGATCCGCGGGTCGATGCGGTGCAGTTGGAGGAGTTCGATGCGGTCGAGGCGGAGTCGGCGCAGGGCCGCGTCGACGCCCGCCCGCAGCCCGGCGGGGCTGGCGTCCTGCCGCCACTCGCCGTCGACTCGGGAGATGCCGACCTTCGTGGCGACGAGGAGGTCATCCGGGTACGGGTGCAGGGCCTCGGCGAGCAGCTCCTCGTTCGCGCCCCAGCCGTACATGTGCGCCGTGTCGATCAGGGTGACGCCGAGTTCGACGGCCCGTCGCGCGACCGCGACGGCGGCGGCGCGCGCATCCGCCGGTTCGGTCGGCAGGTGCATCGCCCCGAATCCGAGCCGTCCCACCTCCAGGTCGCCGCCGATCCGAAACGTGCTCATGACTGCCATACGACGTCTGCGCCCCCTTCGTCGAAGGCCCACGCTAACCGGGCTCGGCGACGCGTGTCAGGCCCCCGAAGAGATACGTCGCCGCGAACCCCACCCCGTACCCCGTCACCAGCCCACCCGCATACACGGCCACCGTCACCGCCCACCCCCCGTCCCCCGCCAACAGCGGAAACAGTGCCCAGCCCGACGGGCCGATCGCCGTCGCCCCCACCCGTTCCCCGAGCATCGCGAACAGGCCCACGAAGCCGCCGCCCGCCGCTCCGCCTACGCAGGCGGTCAGGAAGGGTCGGCCCAAGGGGAGGGAGACGCCGTAGATCAGGGGTTCTCCGACGCCCAACAGCCCTGCCGGGAGGGCCGACTTGATCGTCGTACGGATGGAGGTGTCGTGGCGCAGCCGGACGTACACCGCTAGGGCCGCGCCGACCTGGCCCGCGCCGGCCATGGCGAGGATGGGGAGCAGGGTGGTGTGGCCCTGCTGGTCGATCAGCGTGACGTGGACGGGGATGAGGGCCTGGTGGAGGCCGAGCATGACGAGGGGGAGGAAGAGGCCGCCCAGGATCAGGCCGGCGAGCGCGCCGGTTGTCGTGAGGAGCCAGTTCGCGGCGGTGCCGACGCCGGTGGAGATCTCGCCGGCCGCGTACATGAGGCCGTAGAGCGTGGCCAGGCCGGAGACGAGGACGGTCAGGGTCGGGGTGAGGAGGACGTCGAGGGTCTCGGGGACGCGGGTGCGGCACCACTTCTCGATGTACGTCCCCAGCAGCGCCGCCGCCAGCGCGCCCAGCACCCCGCCCTGGCCGGGAGCGAGGGTGACCCCGAACGCCGTCACCTTCGCCACCCCGGGATACACGACGATCGCCGCCACCGCCCCGCCCAGCACCGGTGTGCCGCCGAACTCCTTCGCCGTGTTGTAGCCGACGAAGACCGCGATCAGGGCCATGAAGGCGGCGGCGATCGCGGTGAGGGCGGGGGTGAGGCCGGGCAGCCAACCGGCGTTCAGCAGCAGGCCGTTGACGCCCGCGAGGATGCCGCAACCGATGAGGGCGGGGATGAGGGGGACGAAGATGTTCGCGATGCGGCGGAGGGTCTGCTTGAGCGGGGTCGCGTTGCGCTCACGCTGGGCTTCCTTCAACTCATGGCTCTGTACGGCCAGTTGAGACGCCGACGTCACCAGCGCATCGAACTCCGGCGTCACCCTCGCCACCACCCCCGGCCCCAGCACGATCTGGTACGTGTCGTCGTCGGCGACCACGCCCAGGACGCCGGGCACGGCCCGTACGGCTTCGTCGTCGACCAGGGTGCGATCGGCGAGGCCCAGGCGGAGGCGGGTCATGCAGTGGGCGACGGAGGTGATGTTCGTGGGGCCGCCGACCAGGGGGAGGAGGGCGGCGGCCGTGGTCGCGGGGGTGTGCGGGGTGTGCATGCGGTGAGCGTGCGGGCTAGCCCCTCGCCGCCGCCAGCGCGGCGCGCAGATGGCCGCCGGACTCCTCCAGAAGGCGGGCGGCCGTCGGGCCGTCGACGCCGGTGAGGATGGTCAGGATCGCGTTCTTCACCTCGCCGTCCGTGGCCGCGAGGGCGGCCTCGATCTCCTCGTCCGACGCGCCGGTGGCGAGGGCGACGATACGGCGGGAGCGGGCGCGCAGCTTCTCGTTCGAGGCGCGTACGTCGACCATCAGGTTCCCGTACGTCTTGCCCAGCCGGATCATCGTGATCGTCGACAGCATGTTGAGCACGAGCTTCTGCGCCGTGCCCGCCTTGAGGCGGGTGGATCCGGTCACCAGCTCCGGCCCTACGACGATCTCGATGCCGTGGTCGGCCGCCGCCGCGAGCGCGCTGTCCGCGTTGCAGGCCAGACCGACGGTCAGCGCGCCCAGCTGCCGGGCGTGCTCCACGGCGCCGACGGCGTACGGGGTGCGGCCGGACGCGGAGACGCCGACGACGGTGTCGAGGGCGGTCAGGCCGAGCCGGTCGAGGTCCCGTCTTGCCAGCTCGGCGGAGTCCTCGGCGCCCTCGACGGAGGTGACCATGGCCTCAGGGCCGCCCGCGATCAGGCCCACGACCTGGGCGGGGTCGGTGTTGAAGGTGGGCGGGCACTCGGAGGCGTCCAGGACACCGAGGCGGCCGGCGGTTCCGGCACCGGCGTAGACGAGCCGGCCGCCGCGGGCCATCCGCGCGGCCACGGCATCGATGGCGGCGGCGATCTGCGGGAGTTTCGCGGCGACGGCGGTGGGGACGGTCGCGTCCTCGCCGTTCATCAGCCGCGCGATCTCCAGGGTCGGCAGCTGATCGATCTCGGAGAGCTCGGGCCGGAAGGCTTCCGTGGTCAGCGATTCCAGCTCGGCACGGACGTCGCGCTGAGGAGAGGCGGAGGTCATGAGGCGGCGGCTCTTTCACTCAAGGTCACTCAAGGGTCAGGGGCGGACTTACGTCTACCGCGAACCATTCCGATGCCGATGCGCCAGCGCCTCATACGACGCCGACAACGCGGGCGCGGCCGTCTCGTACGTCCGCTGCGCGACCCCGATGAACAGGCAGTCCACGACGAGGAGCTGACTCGTGCGGGACGACATCGCCGCCGGCCGCAATTCACTCTCCCGGGCCGTGGACGTCGTCAGCACATGATCCGCGTACTGCGAGACCGGCCCGTCCGGCCGTCCCGTGATGGCGATCGTCGTGGCCCCGTGCTCGAACGCGACCCTGAGCGGTTCGATGACGTCCCCCGTGGACCCGGAGTGCGTGATCGCGATCGCCACATCACCGCCGCGGAGCTGCACCGCGTTCGTCACGGCGAGGTGCGGATCGCTGTGGGCGTGGGCTATCAGGCCTATCCGCAGCAGCTTCTGCGTGAGGTCCTGCGCCACCAGCCCGGACGCCCCGACTCCGTACACATCGGCCCGGCGCGCGGAGGCCAACGCCGACACCGCCGCGCCCAGCTGCACCGTGTCCAGCCCGGCCGCCGTGTCCGCGAGGGTCTGCTGCTCGTCGTAGGCGAGCTTGGCGACCACGTCGGCGATCGGGTCGTCGACGGCGATGTCGGTGGTGAGCGCGGGTGCCCGACCGGACTGCTGCTGGGCGGCGAGGCCGGCGAGGGCGAGGCGCAGATCCCGGTAGCCGGGGTAGCCGAGCAGGCGGGCGGTGCGGACGACGGTCGCCTCGCTGGTGCCGGTGAGTTCCGCGAGGCCGGTGACGGTGAGGGCGGCGCAGCCGGCCGGGTCCTGGGCGACGGCTTCGGCGACGCGCTGCATGGAACGGGTCATCGAGGGGGCGAGGGTGCGCACCTTGGCCGCGAGAGCGGCGGGCGCGGGGGGCGCACCGCCAGATCCGGCGCCGGTGCGGGTGCCGTTGCCGGTACCAGGGCCGAAAATTTCCTTCACTTCCTGGGTCACTCTTGAAAGATATTTTCGGCTCGGTGTGATGGTCAAGAGTGCGCACAATGGGAGACATGGATCCCACCGACTCCCCCGACTCTCCCGGCTCCCCTGTCAGCCCCCTGGAGCAGGCGTTGCACGCGGCACGCGCCCTCGTGCTCGCCGACCTGGTCGCGGGCGACGTCGCCGAGGCGGACGTGGTGTCCCTGGTCGAGGAGTCCGTCGTACAGCGGCGCTGGTGGGTGGAGCAGTGGCCGGAGGGTGCGGCGTTCGTGGCCGGGCTGATCGCCCAGGACGTCCAGGACGCGCTGCTGGAGCGGTACGGCCGCTGGCCCCTGTGCCCCGTCTGCGGCTCCGGCGACCCGCACGCCCTCGACGTCGAACCGGAACTCGGGCCCGACCCGCACTGGGTGTGCCACAAGGCGGGCGTGAAGGTCGCCTCCGTCGGCACCCTCGGTTCGTGCGCCGGCGGGACCGCCTCGTCGTGACGCTCTACATCGACCCGCCCACCTGGCCCGGCCACGGCCGGATGTGGTCCCACCTCGTCAGCGACGTCTCGTACGACGAACTTCACACGTTCGCCGAGGGCCTGGGCGTGCCTCGACGCGCCTTCGAGCGGGATCACTACGACATCCCGTCGCACCGTTACGCAGACGTGGTGGCCGCCGGGGCGGTGGAGGTCAGCAGCCGGGAGGTGGTGCGGCTGCTCAACGGGTCGGGGTTGCGGAGGCCGAAGGGGCGGGGTCAGCCGCGCAGCTCGTAGCGGTCAGCCGCGCAACTCGTAGACGAACAACTCCTCGTCCTCACCGACCTTTTTGAATCCGGCGCGGGCCACGACACCCTGCGACGCCAGATTGCCCTGGTCGACCTTCGCGATGATCCGCCGGACGTCGTCCCGGGCCAGGGCCCACGCCGACAGGGCGCGCAACGCCTCCGTGGCATACCCATGGCCACGGCCGCCCTCGACCAGGTCGTACCCGATCTCCACCAGACCCTCGTCGTCCGGCGCCGCATGAAACCCCATGGCACCGACCGCACGCCCGTCCTCCCGCCGCACCAGCACGAACACTCCGAACTCCGGTCGCAGCAGCCCCTCTTCATACGCCTTCACCAGCATCCCGGAGGCCACGCGGGTCCCCTCGAACGGCTCGCCGTCGACCCACTCGAACCCGCCGTCGCCGCCTGTGTGCAGGTCGGCGGCTGCCGCCGGGGTGACGCCCTCGAGGGTGAGGCGGTCGGTGGGGTGCACCAGATTGTTGTGCCAGCGCCACTGGGTGACGGGTGCGCGGCCGGGCAGGTCGCCGCGGCCGGTGGCCCACAGCAGGGTTTGCCAGGGGGCGGGGCCGGGGCGGACGTCCGGGAAGATCGTGGTGAGGACGGACTCACAGAGCTCGGCGGGTGGTTCGTACGACAGGCCGAGTCCCTCGGCGATGTCATGCGTGTGCAGGAGCACCTCCGCGATCCCCATCGCCGCGAAGCCTTCGCGGTTCGCGCTGCGGAAGGGGTACGGGTGGAAGGCGCGCACCTCGCGGGGGGTGCTGCGCAGGGTGGCCGCGAACAGCGCGCCGGTCGTCTCGATCACATCCAGGACGCCCTCGTTGTCGATGCCCTCCTCGGGCACGATCTCGAACGGGACGTACCGGTCCTGCGCGCGTCCGGCGAGCTGGCCCGCGTACGCGATCAGATCCTCGGCGACATGGAACGCGGTCTCACGGCAACTCCAGCTCAGCCCACCCGCCTTGACCCCTTCCCAGTCCCGGTCCGTGGCCGTCCGCAGCAGAGCGACGCAGCTCGCGACGGCTTCCTGTACTTGATCCCCACCCGTGTTCCGCATGCCGCGCAGACTAGGCCGACGGAGGACGGCCCAGCGACAGCATTTCCAGCTCCGACCGCAGGTTGTAGCGCGCCGTCGCCTCCCACTCCCTCTCCCCGTGCGGTGTGTGGAACAGGCGGGGCAGGTCGAGGAGCTGGCGGAGGATCGCCGAACGGCCTTCGCGGAAAGCCTCGTTGGGGACGAAGTGGTACTCCTCGCGGACGGCCGCGGTGTAGGCGGCGTACGCCGACGGCGGCGACGCGAGGATCGCCAGGTCCGCGTCGCACAGCACCTGCCCGTCGCGGTCGTCGCCGGCCGGGGCGTGGGTGACCGTGAGCCGGACCAGCCGGGCGACCTCCGCGGTCTTCGCGGCGGACAGACCGGCCTCGGGCAGCGCCCGCTCGGCGAGCCGGGCCGACCGCTCCTCGTTCTCGGACCGCTCGGGCAGGTACACCGCGTCGTGGAACCACGCGGCCAGGCGTACGACGTCCGGGTCCGCCGCGTGCTTCTCCAGCACGTCGATGTGGTCGAGGACCGCGGTGAGGTGCGTCAGCGTGTGATAGCGGCGCTGGGGTTCCTGCCAGCGGGTGAGCAGATCGTCGGCGTACGGCGCCGGGTCGGGCGAGGCCACCGGGGCGCGGGCCGCTCGCAGGGCGTCGGTGAAGCGGGCGGCTAGGGCTTCGAGATCGTGCATGTGCGCCATTCTCCCGTGCCGTGGGCCACGCGCCCTAGCGTGGGAGGCATGACTTCTGCTGAGGTACGTGACCCCGAACTGCCCGGACGGCTCCTGATCACCGAGCGCGACGCGCTGATTCCGCTGCTGCGGCAGCGACCGGACACGGATTTCGCCAGGCCCGTAGGCGCCTGCCCCGGCTGGAGCGTCCGGGATGTGCTGGCCCACTGTTCGGCCGCGCTGCTGCGGGTCGTGGAGAGCCGCTTCGAGGAAGGCGTGTTCTCGCCCGAGGCCAACGACCGGGACATCGCCGAGCGCGCCGAGTGGACGAACGCGCGCGTCGTCGACGAGCTGGAGCGCGGGATGACCGACGCGGGTCCCGTGATCGCCGCGGCGGGCGGCGTCTTCGACGGCATCGCACTCGGCGAGTGGGTGCATGCCGGGGACGTACGCGAGGCGTGGGGCGAGCCCGGAGCCTACGCCGGGGCCGGACTGCCGTACGCGCTCACACTGCTGGCCGCGGTGACCCGGGAGCGGGGCCATGTGCCGTTGCACGCCGACCTCGACGACGTCGACGAGCCGGTGCGGCTGGGCGATGTGTCGGGGACGCGGACCCCCGCACGGTTCATCGGGGACGCCGCCACGCTCGTACGGCTGTACTCGGGGCGTACGACGGCAGGGGCGTCGTACGAGCTGGCGGGCGTGAAGGAGACAGAGCTCAACATCTTCGGCTGACGGCGATCTTCTCGCGACCTCGTCCTTCCCGGGTAGGCTGGCATTGGACTAGACCTCCTAGCCGTCCCGAGCCGCCGAGGAATGGGGTCCCATGAGCAAGCGTGCAGTCCTGGAGGTGATCGCCCTCGATGCCGAGGACGCCCTCGCCGCCCAGGCCGGAGGCGCCGATCGCCTCGAACTGGTCACCGACATGGCAGCGGACGGCCTCACCCCACCGACCACGACCTTCACCGCGATCCGCGCCGCCGTCGACATCGACCTGCGCGTGATGCTGCGCCTCGCGGACGGCTTCGCGGCGGAGGACGCCGGACGCTTGGCGCAGGTGGCGCGGGAGCTGCGCGGCGCGGGAGCAGACCAGTTCGTGCTCGGATTCCTCGACGCGCACGGTGAGGTGGATCTGGACGCGGTGGAGCGAGTCGTGGGCGAACTCGACGGCTGCCGATGGACCTTCCACCGCGCCATCGACCACGCGGCGGACCGCGACGCCCTACGCAAGCAAGTCGCCGACCTGCCCGGACTGGACACGTATCTGACGGCTGGCTCCGCGGACGGCGTGGACGACGGCCTCGCGACGCTGCTCGCGGAGGCGGGACGGCGAGGGGAGCCGGGGTACGAGCAGCAGATCCTGGTGGGCGGGGGCCTACGGTTGGACCACGTCCCACAACTGCTCGCTGCCGGGATCGACGCCTTCCACATCGGGGGCGCGGCGAGACCGAAGGGCTGGGAACACCCGGTCGAGGCGGAGGCGGTGCGAGAGTGGCGCCAAGTCTTGGACGCAGGCTGACCGGAACCCCCTAGGGGCGCGGGGAACTGCGCGACCAGCCCCCACCGGCCCGCACTCGCACACAACCTCAAGCGGCAATCACAACTGAACCGGCAACCCCGCCGCATGCACCACGATCAACCCCGAAACCGCCCGAGTCAGCGCCACATACAACCGCCGCAACCCCGTCCGCTCATCCGGCTCCCCATCAACCACCGCCTGCGGCTCATCGAGCACCACATAGTCGTACTCAAGACCTTTCGCGAGCGAGGCAGGAACCAGCGTCAGCCGGGTCTCCTGAGTCGTCTCCTCGCCGGGGTCGAGATAACCGATCCCCGCCGCCGCGAGCGCCTGAGCCAGCACCGGCACCCGCGCATCCGCAGCGATCAGCCCCGTAGACCCCTCATTCCGCAGCAACTCCTCACACGCAGCCACCACTTCCCCCGCCTCGCCCACCTCACGGACCTCAAAAAACCCAGGATTCTCCCGCACCGAAGCCACCGGCGTCAGCCCCGGCGCAATATGCGGCAGCAGCCGGGACGCATACGTGATCACATCCGTCGGCACACGGAAACCGGCCGTCAGCTCCTCGACCACGGCGTCCGTCTTCCCCAGGTGGGCCAGCGCCTCGTCCCAACTCCGCGTAGCCCACGGCGTCGTACCCTGCGCCAGATCGCCGAGGACCGTCGCCGAACCGGTGGTGCACCGCCGGCCGACCGCGCGGTACTGCATGGGCGAGAGATCCTGCGCCTCGTCGAGAACCACATGCCCCAGCGAGTGCGTACGCTGCACCAGATCCGTCGCCTCGTCGATCAACACGGCATCCGCGGCAGACCACTTGGCGGACTTCACCGACCGCACCGGCTTCGCCCACAGAACCCTCTTCTGCTCGTCCTCGCTGAGGACCCCTCCCGCGTGTACGGCGAGAAAGTCCGCGTCCGTCAGCAGCCGCAGCACGAGCTTCGCCGGGTCGACCGGCGGCCAGATCGCCTTCACCGCCGCCTTCACCGCGGCGTTGCGGGCGACGGCGTCCTGCACCCGGTCGTCCGGTGCCTCTCCGGAGCGTTCCATCTGCACCAGCACCGCGTGCGCGATCCGCTGCGGCAGGGCCTCACGGGCGGCGCCGTACCGGATGTCGCGGTCGAGCAACTCCTGGACGATGCCTTCGAGTTCGTACGCCGGGACCCGCCAGCGACGCGAGCCGCGCACGACGACGACCGGCTCGGTCGGCATGGTCACATGGGAGCGGACGGCGCGTCGCAGCACCTCCGCCATCCTCGCGTCCCCCTTGATCACCGCGGCCGCCGCGTCGTCCGCGCCCCGCACCTCGACATGCGACACGAGGTCGTCGACCGTCGCCTGCCGGACCGTCAACTCGCCCAGTGCGGGGAGCACTTGCTCGATGTAGTGCAGGAAGGACTTGTTCGGCCCGATGACGAGCGTGCCGGTGCGGGCGAGCCGCTCGCGGTGGGCGTACAGCAGATACGCCACCCGGTGCAGACCGACGGCCGTCTTCCCGGTTCCGGGGCCTCCCTGCACACACACGGTCCCGCCCAGCCCGCTGCGTACGATCTCGTCCTGCTCCGGCTGGATCGTCGCCACGATGTCCCGCATCGGGCCGACGCGCGGGCGCTCGATCTCCTGCTGGAGCAGCTTGCTGGTCCGCGCGGCCTCGGACGGGTCGGAGAGGTGCTCGTCCTCGTACGCCGTGAGCTCGCCGCCCGTGTACCCGAAGCGGCGGCGCAGTGCGACGTCCATCGGGGCCTTCTTGGAGGCCCGGTAGAAGGGCTGGGACACCGGCGCACGCCAGTCGATCACCATTGGATCACCGTCGTGGTCGTGCACATGCCGCCGCCCGATATAGAAGCGCTCGCCCTCCGCGCCTTCGGCCTGGTCCGCGCCCGGTGCGTGCAGGTAGTCGAGCCGGCCGAAGAACAGCGGGGTGTCGCTGAGGTCGGCGAGGGCCTTGATCCGCTCGTCGATCTGATGGGCGAGGACTTCGGCGTTGACCCAGTTCGCGGTGACGTCGCTGATGTCGAGGGACTCGACGTCCTCGCGCATGGCGCGCAGGGCGGCGCGGGAGGAGGCGAGATGGGAGCGCTCTCGGGAGAGGGGATCGTCGGACGACGGGGTGGACAAGGGGTGCCTCCGTTGGATCCAGACAAGAGCGGAGATTCTAGGTCGCCGATGGAGCCGGCTGCCAACGGTTTTTGTCATCCCCTAGGGGACGGCCCTCTCCGCCCTAAGGGCCATGGCTAGCCCCGCAGGTGTACCAACGGACGACACGGGTTCGCCCCGCAGACCGATGCCCTCCCCATGGCCGGAGAGCCACCATGGATACATGAGCGCAGCAACCTTCACCCCAGCCCCCGGCCGCGCCTCAGGCGCGACCGCCATCACCTCGACCCACCACCGACACCGCCTCGGCGAGGCCCTGCGTGCCCTCAAGGTGTACGCGGGCGCCGCCTTCGACGTGATCATCCTCGGCGAGTACGGCGAGGAAGCCGGCGTCCGCCGCAAGTGACCCTGCCCCGCCCGGCTCAGCTCTACGCGAGCAACTCGTCCGCGTCCACGATCCGGTATGCGTACCCCTGCTCGGCCAGGAACCGCTGCCGATGCGCGGCGAAGTCCTGGTCGATCGTGTCCCGCGCCACCACGGAGTAGAAGTGGGCCTGGTGCCCGTCCGCCTTCGGCCGCAGCACCCGCCCCAGCCGCTGCGCCTCCTCCTGCCGCGACCCGAAGGTCCCCGACACCTGGATGGCGACCGTCGCCTCCGGCAGGTCGATCGAGAAGTTCGCGACCTTCGACACGACCAGCACGCTGATCTCGCCCTCCCGGAAGGCGCCGAAGAGCTTCTCGCGCTGGGCGTTGGAGGTCTCGCCCTTGATGACAGGGGCGTTCAGGTGCTCGCCCAGTTCGTCGAGCTGGTCGATGTACTGGCCGATGACCAGGATCTGCTGCCCGGCGAACCGCCGTACCAGCGCCTCCGTGACCTTCCGCTTGGTGTCGGTCGTCGCGCAGTAGCGGTACTTCTCCTCCTGCTCGGCGGTCGCGTACGCCAGCCGCTCGGCGTCGGTGAGATTGACCCGGACCTCGACACAGTCGGCGGGCGCGATATAGCCCTGCGCCTCGATCTCCTTCCAGGGCGCGTCGAACCGCTTGGGCCCGATCAGCGAGAACACGTCCGACTCACGGCCGTCCTCCCGCACCAGCGTCGCCGTCAGCCCGAGCCGCCGCCGCGCTTGCAGATCCGCCGTGAACTTGAAGACCGGCGCGGGCAGCAGATGCACCTCGTCGTAGAGGATCAGCCCCCAGTCGCGGGAGTCGAACAGCTCCAGGTGCGGGTAGACGCCCTTCCGCCTGGTCGTCAGCACCTGGTACGTCGCGATGGTGACCGGCCGGATCTCCTTCTTCGTACCGCTGTACTCGCCGATCTCTTCCTCGGTCAGCGTGGTCCGCTTCACCAGCTCGTGCTTCCACTGCCGGGCCGAGACGGTGTTGGTGACGAGGATGAGCGTCGTGGACTTCGCCTGGGCCATGGACCCGGCGCCGACCAGCGTCTTACCGGCTCCACAGGGGAGTACGACGACCCCGCTCCCGCCGTGCCAGAAGTTCTCCACCGCCTGCTTCTGGTACGGGCGCAGCGCCCACCCGTCCTCGACCAGATCGATCGCGTGAGCCTCACCGTCGACGTACCCGGCGAGGTCCTCGGCCGGCCAGCCCAGCTTCAGCAGCGTCTGCTTGATCTGCCCGCGCTCGGAGGGATGCACGGCCACGGTGTCCGGGTCGATCCGGTTGCCGACGAGCGGAGCGACCCGCTTGGAGCGCAGGATCTCCTCCAGCACCGGACGGTCGGTGGTCGTCAGGACCAGCCCGTGCGCCGGGTGCTTGGACAGCGTCAGCCGCCCGTAGCGGTCCATCGTCTCGGCGACGTCGACCAGCAGCGCGTGCGGCACGGGATAGCGGCTGTACTGCACCAGCGCGTCCACGACCTGCTCGGCGTCATGCCCGGCCGCCCGCGCGTTCCACAGCCCGAGCGGCGTCACCCGGTAGGTGTGGATGTGCTCCGGCGCCCGCTCCAGCTCGGCGAACGGCGCGATGGCCCGACGGCACTCGTCGGCCAGCTCGTGGTCGACTTCCAGGAGCAGCGTCTTGTCGGACTGGACGATGAGGGGACCGTTCACGCGCGGCTTCCTTCCCTAAGGCCAGAGGTCGGCCAAACGTCCAGTGTGCCTGATCGTTCCCCGGTCGGGGCCGGGGCGGGTGTCCTGTCGTACAGGATGTCTATTCATTCCTGTGAGTGGTGTGGTTTCACCTGTACGGCGGCGGATGCGAAGAATGGCCGACCGTGCAGATCCTCACTCGTGATCCGTCCGCGCCGCCCACCACGCTGGGCTACGCCCTGTTCGCCACTCGCTGGCTTCAGGCACCGCTCTACTTCGGCCTCGTGGCCGCCCAGGGCGTCTACGTCTACAAGTTCTTCAACGAGTTGTGGACCTTAATCCTCCGGTGCATCACCGGGCAGGCGAACGAGACGTACGTCATGCTCGCCGTGCTCAAGCTGGTCGACGTCGTCATGATCGCCAACCTGCTGATCATGGTGATCGTCGGCGGCTACGAGACCTTCGTCTCGCGCATCGGCCTCCAGGGCCACCGTGACCAGCCGGAATGGCTCTCGCACGTCAACTCCAACGTGCTGAAGGTCAAGCTGGCGACCGCCATCGTCGGCATCTCCTCCGTCCATCTGCTGCAGATGTTCGTGGATGTGCACCACACCGCACGGCACTCGCTGCTGTGGGGGACGGTGATCCATATGGCGTTCATCGTCTCGGCGGCGATCCTGGCGTACATGTCGGGGCCGATGGCCGCGCACGCCGAGCGGGCCGGCCGGCACCGGGACCACCACGAGCACAGGGCGGTCGAACCGCCCGCGCCGACGCGGGCCGCCGCCCCGATTCCGAGCCAGGCGGGGGCGCCCGCCGTCGAGACGGGGGCCGAGGAGCGGATCCGGGACGCCGGGTTCCCGGCGCGGAAGCTGCTGGAGGAGTACGACGCCGAACATCCCCGGGTCTTCGACCGGGAGGCGGTGGCCCGGCTCGGCAAGCTGGACTTCGTCGGGGCCTGCGGGAACGTGGTGTTCGTCGGGCCGCCCGGCACCGGCAAGACGCATCTGGCGGTCGGGCTCGGGGTGCGCGCCTGTGAGGCCGGGTACCGGGTGCTGTTCGACACGGCCGCCGGATGGGCGGCACGGCTGGCCGGGGCGCAGGCAGCGGGACGGCTCGCGGAGGAACTGGCGGAGCTGGATGACTGTCCCGTGCTCATCGTCGACGAGGTCGGATACGTGCCCTTCGACGCGGACACGTCCCGGCTCTTCTTCCAGATGGTGGCGCACCGCTACGAGCGGGGGTCGCTGATCGTGACCGGCGACCGCCCGCTCGAGCGGTGGGACGAGGTGTTCGGCGGCCCGGCCGCCCCGGCGATGGTGGACCGGCTGGCCCACCACGCCGAGATCGTGCGGCTGGACGGGGACAGCTACCGGATGCGCCGGGCTACTTCAGCTTGGACAGGTCGAGGTTGTTGACCAGCGGTTGGGCGAAGATGTGTCCGTCGACGTTGAGAAGGGGCTCGCCGCCTGCCCCGGCGGCCGGGAGCGGCAGCGGCAGCGCGGGAGCCGCCGAGGCCTCGGGCGCCAGCGCGCCGACGAGTGCGGCCGCGGAGACCAGCGCGGCGGCGGACACGGCTACGGCGGCACGGGCGCGGTGGTTGAGCTTGTCACGCATGGGGACGTCAGGGGCCTTTCGCAGAGGGGGATCGATCGGGGTGGGCCGGACCCGGGGACACCGGGACCGGCCCGGGGAGTGCGGGGGACGGGTCAGATGGCCGGTGTCTCGATGATCAGGCCGGCGACGTCGATGCCGATGGCCGCGGCCTGGGTGGCGAAGGCGCCGATCATCACGGCGGTGGCGGACAGGACGGCGGCGACACGACGGGCAGCACGCATGGGCGTGGACTTCCTTTCACTGCGGATCAGGACATCCGTTTGCTGCCCGGCCCTCCGGGCTGGAATGCGGGGTGAGCTGCGCGTTCCCTCATGGGTGGGAAGTGTCCGGCGTGGCGTGCATGAACCTGGGCGTACACCCGTCCGAGGGAAGGAAGTGCCGCGCCGGGGTGTCTGTCGTCTGCGGGTCCGTCGTGGCTGGTCGCGCCCACGCGGCGGAGCCGCATATCGATACAGCCCCGCGCCCCTCTAGGGCGCTCTAGTCGTCGGCGAGTTCCGCGACACCCGTGATCCGGTGCAGCGGATACGTGCGCACTTCATCCGCGGTGTGGTCGTACGCCGTCACGAAGCCGCCCTCGACCTTGATGGGGGCGATGACGCGCTGGCTGGCGGAGCCCTCCGCGTTCACGTAGCCGATCCAGAGGGTCTCGCCGGTGAGGACGGCGGCCTGCATGGTGGCGAGGGTCTCGGCGGAGCCGGTGCGGGGGAGTTCGCCGTTGGTCACGGGGGTCTGCTTGCGCGGGGTCGTGGAGGCGAGGTCGCCCGCCCGGATCGCGCGGATCGCGGCCGTCAGGAGCGTCGGGTCGGGCGCCCGGGGGCCGTCCGGGACCGGCTCGGGGGCCGTGCGCGGCGGGGTGCGGTGGGCGTGGGCGCGGGTGATCAGGACGTCGCCCTCGGCGGATTCGGCGGCCGGCGCGAATCCCATCCCACGCAGGCCTTCCAACAGGGCCGCCGGGTCGGCCTGGGCGGCCAGCACGGTCGGGGCGAGGCGGCGCAGGTGGAGGGCGGCGGCGCGCTTGTCGGCGAGGATCTCGTTCAGCAGGGCGTCGTCGTCGCAGCGGACGTACGCCGAAGCCGCGCCGATCCGTAGATGGCCGTGCCTCCTGGCCACGTCGTCGATCAGGTACGTCAGCGGCTGCGGAATCGGCGTACGCGAGTGCGCGGCGAGGAAGGCGTGCAGGTCGGAGGCGCTGCGGCCGGCGTCCAGCGCACGGCGTACGGAACCGGGGGTGAACCGGTACACCGTCGCCCCGCCCTTCGACTCCACGTCCGCGAGGACGTCCAGCATGTCGGCGAGCGGGCGCTGCAGCGGGCCGGGGGCGACCGCCGTGAGGTCGGCCTGGAGGAGGACGTGGTCCAGCGGCTCCGGGAGGAGCGGGGCGAGGAGCCGGGCGGCGGCCGCCGAGGCGACGGCCTGTTCGGCGGGGGTGAGGGGTTCGCGGGGCGGGACCCTGTGGTGCTTGTGGTGGACGGGGAGCTTGTCGCCGGGGCCGGCGGGCGCGTCCGCGGCCGGCTTGGCGGCCGGCGCTCCGATCAGCGCCCGCCCGTGCGCGGACAGCGCGCCGCGGCCGGTGACGCCGAGCTGTTCCGCCTCCGAGAGCGTCCACCGGGCGAGCCGGGTGCGCAGGTCGTCGTCGCGCTGCGGTGCCCGCAGCGGGCGCTCCCAGCGCAGCCGGGCCAGCACCGACTCGGCGGACGGCGCGGCGCCCTCCGGCAGTTCGGCGAGCAGGGCCAGCACCCGGTGCCGTACCTCCGGCGCGGCGGAGCGGTCCAGGCCGGGGCCGAGGGCCGACATGGTGCGCTCCTTGGCGTCCCGGCCGCCGACCAGACCCGCCGTGCGGGTCGCCGCCAGCCAGGCCTCCGCGAGCCGCACCCAGCGTTGGTCCGCGGGCTGTTCCAGCCACTCGTCATACGCCGGGGTCGCCGCGTACCGCTCGTCCGCCTCACCGTCCGACGCGATCAGGCCCGCCGCGTACGCCAGCTCCACCCAGAACGCCGCGATCGGCTCCGGTACGTCCAGGGCGACGGCCGTCCGCTTCAGGTCCCGGACGCTCAGCCCGCCCGCCCGCAGCACCGTCGGGCCGCCCTCGTCCCAGTCCCTCAGCAGCTCCTCGACGGTCGCCAGCGCCGAGTACGCCTGTCCGGCCGCTGTCGCGTCCACAACCTGTGGACGGTGCGTGGCGGCGGGCTCGACGGGGGGCGGCAGCGGCTCGGTGGCACGGTGGGCGTGGCCGTGACGCAGATGCAGGGCCACCTCGCGGGGGAGTACGACGGTCCCGGGCGCCGTCGGCAGCAGCAGCCCGCGGTCGAGGAGCCAGCGCAGCCGGGCCGCCGGATCGGCGGTGACCTGCCCGTACGGCGGGCCCCAGACCAGGCGGCGCAGCACCTCCAGGGACTCCTCGGGGGCACCGGCGAGCAGGGCCGTCATCCGCTTGCGGTCCTTGAACAGAGCGGTCAGCGCCGCGACCGCCGAGACCGCGTCGTGCGTCGACGCCAGCCCGGCCGCCGTGACGATCTCCTGGATACGGCCCGGCGACATGCCCGACGTCGCCTCCTGCACCGTCGGGCCCAGGCCGGTCGGGGACGGGTGCTGCGGGGACGGGGCCAGCAGCTCGCGGGCCGTACGGACGAGCCGGAGACGGTCGTCGGGGCCCCAGACGAGGGCCTGTTCGCGCAGGTTGGCGAGGGCGTGCGGAAGCGCGGCGGCGACGGTCTGGTCCGCCTCGTCGCCAGTCATGAGGCCGAGGAGTTCTTCGTACGGCGCCGGGTCCGCGGAGACGGCGAGCGCCTCCGCCGTCTGCAGGGCGAAGCGGTCCAGCCGCTCCAGGGCACGCACGACCGAGGCGCGGGTGCCGGCACGGGTCGCGAGCTGCGTGAGGTCCGTCGGGACGGGTGTGATGAGGTCGGGGCGGCTGCGCAGCAGCGCGGCGAGGGCGGCGTCGTCCCGCCCACGGAGTGCCTCCGCGAGTGAACGGGGGGCCGCCGGCTTGTCCTCGGTGCTCATCCGACTCACGGTACCGGGTGACTACGTCGGTTTCGTTGCCGCGGGAAGTGCCGACGGAAGTGCCGCGATGGGCCGTCGCTCGTCTGCGGGTCCGTCGTGGCTGGTCGCGCAGTTCCCCGCGCCCCTTCGGGGCGCTCCTCGCGGTAACGTCTGTCACCACGGGGTTATCCAACGCACCCGCCCCGGAGGGGACTTCGTGGGGATCGAGAGCGACCAGGTCGTCTACGAGTATCTGAGCCGCGTCGGTGACGTGGCTCAGCAGCGGCAGTTGCCGTCGTCCGATCGGATGCGGCTGGTCTCGGAGTTGCGGAACGAGATCGACCGGCGTCGGGCGAAGACGCCGGTGGACAGTCCTGCCGCCGTGCGCCGTATCCTCGCGCGGCTGGGCAGCCCCGATGAGGTCGTCGCCAACGCCGGTGGCGGCGGCGGTGGCGGTGGGCCGCAGGTGCCGGGCGCCTCCGTGCCCGTACAGCCGGACCGGGCGGAGGAGCGGCCCAGGGCCAAGGGATTGCGGCGTGTGGTGCCCCGGCCTCGGCCCGCCGAACCCGTCGAGGGTCCCGCGGATGCGCCCACCCCGCCCCATCTCGCCGGTGCCGACGAACTCGGGAACAGTGCGACGCACCCCGACTGGTGGCGGGTGGACAACAGTCCGTTCGGGGTCGGGGACGAGGTGCCGGGGTTCGTCGGCGGGGTGGAGATTCCGGATCTGCTGAAGCCTCCGCCACCGAAAGAGAGGCCGAAGGAGACCGAGAAGGCTGAGAAGGCGGACAAGGATGTCGTACGGGACGAGCCTGTCTCTGTCGAGAAGGCGGAGAAGGGCGAGCAGGGCGCTTCCGGGCGCCGACGCCTCCGCCTTCCCCGTCCCGGACAGTGGAGCAACCCCTTTCTCCTGCTCGGCGCGTCCCTCCTCGTCGCCGGTACCTTCCTGAGCAACCTGCTCGTGCTCCTCTTCGGCTGGCTCATCGCCTACGCCTCCCGGCGGCTGACGCAGGGGGAGCGGCAGGTGGCGGTCATGTGGCTGCCGGGCGCGGCGCTCACCGCCGGGCTCGTCTGGCTGTGGGGACGCAACGAAGGGCGGTGGGGTGATCCCATCGCCGAGGGGCACATGAACGCCGCCGTCGCCGACACCTGGCCGTGGGTCGTCCGGGGCGCCGCCATCGCCTCCGCGCTGTTCCTGCTGTGGCGGTCCCAGCGGCAGCGGTAGGGCGGGACCGGGCGTCTTGATCGCCGCCCGCCTGGGCACAATGGCCCATATGACCTCTGCCGCCCTGCCTCCCGTCGCCTCCCTCACCGTCGGCTTCGACCTCGACATGACGCTGATCGACTCCCGGCCCGGCATCCACGCCTGCTACCTGGCGCTGGCCGAGCGGACGGGGACGTTCATCGACGCCGATCTGGCGATCACCCGGCTCGGGCCGCCGCTCGTGGACGAACTGATCAACTGGTTTCCGGCGGAGCAGGTGGAGGCCATGGGCGATCTGTACCGCTCGATGTACCCGACGATCGCCATCGCCGCCACGCCCGCCCTGCCCGGCGCCCGCGAGGCGATCGCCGCCGTGCGCGCGGCGGGCGGCCGGGCGATCGTCGTCACCGCCAAGTACGAGCCCAACGCCAAGCTGCACCTGGAGCACCTCGGCATCGACGCCGACGCGGTGATAGGCGACCTGTGGGCCGAGCAGAAGGCGGAGGCGCTGCGCGAGCACGGCGCGGCGGTGTACGTCGGCGACCACATCGGCGACGTGCGCGGGGCCCGTACCGCCGAAGCGCTCTCCGTGGCCGTCACGACCGGGCCGTGCGACGGCGACGAACTGCGGGCGGCCGGAGCGGATGTCGTCCTGCCGGACCTCACCCACTTTCCGGCCTGGCTCGCGGACTACCGCCCGGCGCGCGCCTGACGGCGGCCGGCCGCAATCGACTGGAAGACACCGGCCCCCGCCACCAGGAAGCCGACGCCCATGAGCATGCTCAATCCGAACATGTACGTCGGAAATGGCGTCGTACCGAGGAGAAGCGGGGCCACGGTGACGAGTGTGGCCACGGCACCGGCGAAGAAGACGATGGCTCCGGCACGGACCAGGCGGTCGCCGGGGGCGGCGGAATTCGTTTGGGTTTTGTCACGCACCCGACCAGGGTAGTTCCCTGCGCGAAGGAACAACCGGGTGACGTCTTGTCACCGGGTGGAAGACCATTAGCCTTGGTACCGGCGGGTCCCGACGACCCGCCCCAGTGCTATCAAGAGCAGTTCCCTGGCGTTTTCCGAAGCAGTTTTCCGACGAGTACGAGGACGAGGACAGACGTGCCTACCGGCAAGGTCAAGTGGTTCAACAGCGAGAAGGGCTTCGGCTTTCTCTCCCGTGACGACGGCGGCGACGTCTTCGTCCATTCCTCGGTCCTCCCCGCCGGAGTCGAGACACTCAAGCCGGGTCAGCGAGTTGAGTTCGGGGTCGTCGCCGGGCAGCGCGGTGACCAGGCGCTTTCGGTGACGCTTCTCGACCCGACTCCGTCCGTCGCGGCCGCCACTCGGAAGAAGCCGGACGAGCTCGCCTCCATCGTCCAGGATTTGACGACCCTCCTCGAGAACATCACGCCGATGCTCGAGAGGGGCCGCTATCCCGACAAGGCCGCCGGCGCGAAGATCGCCGGCCTGCTGCGAGCGGTCGCCGACCAGCTCGACGTATAGGACGTAGGACGTATGGATCCTGGAGATCTTCCGGATTTCTAGGGGAAATCCAGCGCACCCGGGCCGAGGGGCGACACCAGCCCCTCGGCCGCCGCGCGGGTCAGCAGGCCCCGGACCGCCGCATAGCCGTCCGGGCCGAGGTCGTGGGTGAACTCGTTGACGTACAGGCCGATGTGCTGGTCGGCGACGGACGGGTCCATTTCCTGGGCGTGCTCCATGACGTACGGGCGGGAGGCCTCGGGGTCGTCCCAGGCGGCCTTCACGGAGGTGCGGATGGACTCGGCGAGCAGCCGCAGCGTGTCCGCGCCCAGCGACTTCTTCGCGATGATCGCGCCCAGCGGGATCGGCAGGCCGGTGGTGTTCTCCCAGTGCTCGCCCATGTCGGCGAGCTTGTGCAGGCCGTAGTTCTGGTACGTGAAGCGCGCCTCGTGGATGACGAGTCCCGCGTCGACCTTTCCGTCCCGGACGGCCGGCATGATCTCGTGGAACGGCATCACCACGATCTCGCCGACGCCACCGTCGACGGAGTCTGCGGCCCAGAGACGGAACAGCAGATACGCCGTCGACCGCTCACTCGGCACGGCGACCGTGCGGCCGGCGAGGTCCACGCCCGGCTCGCGCGTCAGCACCAGCGGCCCGCACCCCCGGCCCAGCGCGCCGCCGCACGGCAGCAGCCGGTACTCGTCGAGGACGTACGGCAGGACGGCGTACGACACCTTCAGCACGTCGAACTCGCCGCGCTCGGCCATGCCGTTGGTGATGTCGATGTCCGCGAAGGTCACGTCGAGCGCGGGGGCGCCGGGGACGCGGCCGTGGGCGAGGGCCTCGAAGACGAAGGTGTCGTTCGGGCAGGGGGAGTAGGCGATCTGCAGCGGCTCAGCGGTCATGCCTGTTCCAACTCTCCAGTACGGGCGCGAGCTTCCCGAAGCCCTCGGTGAGTGCGGCGAGGGCGTCGCCGATGCGCCAGGCGGCGCGGTCGCGCGGGCCGACGGGGTTGGAGACGGCGCGGATCTCCAGCACGGGAACGCCGTGCGCGGCGGCGGCCTCGGCGACGCCGAAGCCCTCCATCGCCTCGGCGAGCGCGGTCGGATGGCGTTCCAGCAGGGCGGCAGCGCGGGCGGCGGTGCCGGTCACGGTGGAGACGGTGAGTACCGCGCCGGTACGGGCTCCGGTGGCTGCCGCGAGCTCTCGTACGAGTGATTCCGGCGGACGATGGGTGACAGCGCCGAAGCCCAGCTCCGTGACCGGCAGGAAGCCGTCGGGTGTCTCGGCGCCCAGGTCGGCGGCGGTGATCTCGTCGGCGACGACGAGGGAGCCGATGGGGGCGGACGGCTGGAAGCCGCCGCCGATTCCGGCCGAGATCACCAGGTCGTACGAGGCTCCGGCGAGGGCCGTTGCGGTGGTGGCGGCGGCGCGGGCGGGACCGACTCCGACGGCGAGGACGTCACCGGGGAACGGCCCCGTGAACGCCCGTGCCACCGCGTCCCGTTCGGCAGGGACGGCGGTGGCCACGAGGACGCGTACGGCAGGCGTGGTCAGTCGTCCTTCTTCAGCTTGAAGGACCACAGGCCGGTGACCGTGTTGCTGTTCTTCTTGCCGTCGGCCGCCTTGATGGAGACCAGGGTCGAGTCGCCCTGGGCGCCGTACTGGGCGTTGAAGAACACGCTGCCCGGGATCGTGCGGTACGTCTTGTCGGTGTCCTCGGTGAGCGGCTGACCGTTCATCAGGATCGTCCAGCGCTTGTCGGCGACCTCGGGGTCGACACCGAAGCGGATGGTCTCGTCCGGGTCCACGGTGATCGACTTGACGCCGGTGTCCTTCAGGCACTTCGTCAGGTCCGCGGACTTGAGGGCCTCGCCCTCACCGCCGCAGGTGGCCTCCTCGCTGACCGAGGAGGTGCCGACGGTGATCGTGGACATCGGGGTCGGCTTGTCACAGGCCGACAGGACGAGCAGTCCGGCGGATACGGCGCCGGCGGCGGCGACAGCGCGGCGGCGTCGCACAGCGGATTGCATGGTCATGGGCGAAGGCTATCGGGCATGTCCTCGCTCCGCTGGAGGCGGGGTGGCGAACCTGCGGGTCGGTGGGGGCTGGTCGCGCCCACGCGGCGGAGCCACATATCGATACAGCCCCGCGCCCCTTACGGGGCGCTCCAGTCACTCCACGCGTGTCCTTGGTGAGCCGCCCTGCCGGGCCGACTTGAGCAGGCCGCGGACCGTGGTCAGCCAGCCGGTGGCGACGATCGCGGCGGCCACCGAGAGGCCGAAGCCGCCCTCGAGGGGGAGGACGATGCCGACCGCGCCGCCGAACACCCACGACACCTGGAGCAGCGTCTCGGAGCGGGCGAAGGCGGAGGTGCGGACCGTCTCCGGTACGTCCCGCTGGATCAGCGCGTCCAGGGACAGCTTGGCCAGCGCCTGCGCGAACCCGGCGGAGGCCGCCAGAACAGCCACCATCGCCGCCCCGAAGAAGATCGCCGCGGCGATCGCCGCACCGAGCACGAACGCCACCACCGTCACGATGATGATCTCCGGTGCGCGTGATCTGAGCCATGCCCCGACCGCCGTACCGATCGCGTTGCCCGCGCCCGCCGAGACCGCCACTATGCCCAGCGACACCGCCGCGCTCTCACCGGTCAGCGGATGCTCGCGCAGCAGGAACGCCAGGAAGAAGATCAGGAAGCCGGAGAGACAGCGCAGAGCGGCGTTGGCGCCGAGGGCGTGGGTGACGGCGATGCCGACGGTGCGCAGCCCGGGACGCTTGACGGGCTTGCGGTGCGGGCCGTGCAGATGCTCCTCGTCGGCCGCGAGCAGCGCGGTGTCCTCACCCTTCGCCGAGTCGACCTTCGGCGGCAGCGAGAAGGAGAGGATCGTACCGGCGACGAAGATCACGAAGGCGCCGTAGAGCGGCCAGCGATCCCCGACGGACTGCAGCCCGGCCCCGATCGGCGCGGCCACACCGGTGGCGAGGAGCCCGCCGAGGGTGACCCGCGAGTTGGCTTTCACCAGCGAGAAACGGGGTGGCAGGAGCCGGGGCACGACGGCACTTCTGACCACGCCGTACGCCTTGGACGCGACCAGCACGCCCAGCGCCGCCGGGTACAGCTCGATGGAGCCGGAACTGACGGCACCGGCCAGGATCAGCGCCAGCAGCGCCCTGGCCAGCATCGCCATCGCCATCGCCGCACGGCGGCCGTGCGGGATGCGGTCGAGGAGCGGGCCGATCACGGGGGCCAGCAGCGTGAACGGCGCCATGGTGATACCGAGGTACAGCGCGACCCGCCCGCGGGCCTCGTCGGTGGGGACGGAGAAGAAGACGGTGGAGGCAAGCGCGACGGTGATCATCATGTCCCCGGCGCCGTTCACCCCGTGGAGCTCGATCAGCTTCCCGAGGCCGGACTCCCCGGCGCCCTGCGCATGGGTGGCCTTCCGGATACCGCGAGCAGCCCCCGTCACCGGGAAGTGCAGAGCTCGCCCCACCGAACGCAGCGACCCACCCACCCGGCCCGTCCCGTTCCGTCGGCTCCCCTTGATCCCACCGACACGGGTGGCACCGTGGGGCGTCCTTGCACCTGCCATTCCGCCATAGTGCCCCGAGATGGCCACGGGTAGTGCGGTTACGGCACGGAAGCGCCGCACTTTTGCATAGTTTCGGTCTCTGCAGCGCCCCGTCAGGGGCGCGGGGAACTGCGCGACCAGCCACAGCGACGCAGCACCCGCCAGACGGCAGGACATGGCACGTCAGAAGGCGCATCAAACACGACCGAGCCTCAACAGCCCACGGAAACCCACGTCGGTGTAGGCCCAGCGCCAGCGAACAGGTAGCGTGCGTAGCGCGTCGTGGCGAACGTTCTCGGCCGCGCGCCTCTCGGTCATCCCGCAGAATGGATGGAGCAGGTGCGCCCGAGCACGATCGGGCGCGGACGTCGACGCGGCCCCATGGTCCGCTCCGTTCCGCCCGACCGCCTTCAGGCAAAGGCGCACCCGAGAGACTGGCGTAGGAGAGAAGCGATACCAGTGAGCGCAGCGACCACGCGAAGCCGCACCCCCGACCGCCTGTGTGCCGAGGCCGTCGACCTCGCCCGCTCCGCCGCCGAGGAGGCCGCCGCGCCCGGCGTCGTCGGCGAGCACGCGGGGCTGGTGTCGGAGGGCGACCGTGTCGTCACGCACTTCTTCGAGTGCAAGGAGCTCGGCTACCGCGGCTGGCGCTGGGCCGTGACGGTGGCCCGCGCCTCCCGCGCCAAGTTCGTCACGCTGGACGAGGTGGTGCTGCTCCCCGGCCCCGACGCGCTGCTGGCCCCCGAGTGGGTGCCGTGGAGCGAGCGGCTGCGCCCCGGCGACATGGGCCCCGGCGATCTGCTCCCCACCGACGCCGAGGATCTGCGTCTGGAGCCCGGCTACACCGGCGAGGACGAGCCGCCGCCCAACTCCGTCCTGTCGCACGAGATGGCCGAGCTGGTCGAGGCGGAGGACGCGGAGGTGACGGCGGGCCCGCCGGCGAACTTCTCCGTGACGCCCTCGCGCGGCTCGATCGCGTCGGTCGCGGAGGAACTCGGCATGCGCCGGGCCCGCGTCCTGTCCCGCTACGGCCTGCACGTCGCAGCTGACCGCTGGGAGGACGCGTACGGCCCCAAGACCGCGATGGCCCAGGCGGCACCGGCGTCCTGCGTGAGCTGCGGCTTCCTTGCGCCGATCGGTGGCGCGATGGGACAGGCCTTCGGGGTGTGCGCGAACGAGTTCTCACCGGCGGACGGCCACGTCGTGTCCCTCGCCTACGGCTGCGGCGGCCACTCCGAGGCAGCGGTCATGCCGAAGCCGCCACGGCCGGCCCCGCCGGTCATCGACGAGACCCGAGTGGACCCCTTCCCGCTGCGGCCCTCCCCGGATTCCGGATCGGTGCCGGTCGCGGCGGACGAGGAGTCCGTGGAGTTGGGACACTCGTAGTCCCGCAGAAAGTCCCAGCGGGACAACACGCCTCCTCAGCGCGATACCTTCATCCTCACGCCGATGAGGAGAGTGATCGTGAGCAAGTTCGTGCGGCCGGCCGCCGAAGGCGCGGACCCCTTCGGGACGGCTCGTCTGCGGCGCGGAGTGCTGGACGCGTGGGCGACCAGCCCGGCCCGGTTCCGTGAGGACGCCAACGCCGAGGAAGATCTCGTCCTCGGCGGCTACCGGGACCGTCTGGTCGTCGAGCTCGCTCAGAACGCCGCCGACGCCGCGGCCAGGGCAGGCGTACCCGGACGGCTCCGGCTCACCCTCCGCGACGGCGTCCTGTTCGCCGCCAACACCGGCGCCCCCCTCGACGCGGCCGGTGTCGAGTCCCTCGCCACCCTTCGCGCCTCCGCCAAGCGCGAGACCGCGGAAACGGCGATCGGCCGCTTCGGCGTCGGTTTCGCCGCCGTCCTCGCCGTCACCGACGAGCCCGCGGTCGTCGGCCGGCACGGCGGCGTCCGCTGGTCCCTCGCCGAGGCACGTGAGCTGTCCGCGGAGACCGCACGGCACAGTCCCGGCCTCGGGGACGAGATCCGCCGGCGCGACGGCCACGTCCCGCTCCTCCGCCTCCCGTTCGCCGCCGAGGGCACCGCCCCCGACCCGTACGACACCGTCGTCATCCTGCCCTTGCGCGACACGGCCGCCGCCGACCTCGCCGAGCGCCTGCTGCACGCCGTCGACGACGCCCTCCTCCTCGCCCTGCCCGGCCTCGAAGAGGTCGTGATCGAGACCGAGGACGTCCGCACCCTGCGCCGCCGCACCGAGGGCGCCCTGACGGTCGTAGAGGACTCCAGGGAGGGCACGACCCGGTGGCGTACGGTCGCCGGGCACGGACCGCTCGCGCCCGAACTGCTCGCCGACCGGCCCACCGAAGAGCGCCTGCGCCCGCACTGGTCCGTCACCTGGGCCGTCCCGGTCGACAGCGACGGCTCCCCGGCCCGCCCGCGCACCAGCGCCGTCGTCCACGCCCCCACCCCCAGCGACGAGCCCCTCGGCGTCCCCGCCCTGCTCATCGCCTCCTTCCCCCTCGACACGACCCGGCGGCACGCGGCCCCCGGCCCGCTGACCGACTTCCTCGTGGAGCAGGCCGCGGACGCGTACGCCGAGCTGCTCGCCGACTGGCGCCCCGTGAGCACCGGCATCATCGGCCTCGTCCCCGGGCCGCTCGGCAAGGGCGAGCTGGACGGTGCGCTGCGCCAGGCGATCCTCCAGCGCCTGCCCCGGACGTCCTTCCTGCCCCCGGCCGCCGAGGGCGATGACGAGGAGCTGCCCGATTCCCTGCGCCCCCGGGAAGCCGAGATCGTCGAGGGCGCCGGTGCCGACACCGTGCGGGTGCTGGCCGAGGTGCTGCCCACGCTGCTGCCCGCCGGGCTCGAACGGCGGGTGGAGCTGCGGACGTTGGGCGTCGCGCGGGTTCCGCTGACCGACGCGATCGACCGCCTCGCCGGGCTGGAGAAGGAGCCGGACTGGTGGCGGCGGCTCTACGACAGCCTCGCGGGCGTCGACCCGGATCGCCTCTCCGGCCTGCCCGTGCCGCTTGCCGACGGCCGTACGACGATCGGCCCCCGGCAGGTCCTGCTCCCCACCCCGGACGCCTCCCGTATCGACCCGGAGATGCTCGCCCGGCTCGGCCTCAAGGTCGCCCACCCGGACGGCGCGCATCCGCTCCTGGAGAAGCTGGGCGCGCTCCCCGCGACCCCGCGCGCCGTGCTCACCACCCCTCAGGTACGGGCCGCCGTCGCCGCCTCCCTGGACGAGGACGGCGGGATCTCCTGGGAGGAGGACGCCACGCTCGACGCCGAGGAGCTGGCCGACACCGTCCTCGCCCTCGTCCGGGACGCGGGGCTGGAGCCCGGTGACGAGCCATGGCTCGGCGCGCTGGCATTGCCGGACGAGGAGGGGGAGTCGGTGCCCGCCGGTGAACTCGTCTTCCCCGGCAGTCCCTTCCACCAGGTCATGCGGGAGGGCGAACTCGCCACCGTGGACGCCGAGCTGGCCGAGAAGTGGGGCGAGCAGCCGCTGGCGGCCTGCGGGGTACTGGCCGGCTTCGCACTCGTACGGGCCACGGACGTGGTGCTGGACCCGGACGAACTGGAGCCGCGCGAGGGTGACTTCGCCGAGCCCGACGACGCGGGACTGCTGGACGCCGTGGACGTCTGGTGCGAGGACATCCTGGACCGCTTCCCGGACACGCCGGTCCCGCCGGTCGCCACGGAGCTGGTAGCCGTACGCGACCTGGACTTGATCGACGACGACCGCTGGCCCCAGGCGCTGGCGCTCCTCTCGCAACCCCCCTTGCGTGACGCGATCGTCCAGCCGGTCCGGATCCTCCTCCCGGACGGCACCCATGAGGTCGTACGTCCCTACACCGCATGGTGGCTGCGCGGAAACCCGGTCCTGGACGGCCGCCGCCCGGCCGGTCTGCTGGCGGCGGGCGGCGACCCCCTCCTCCGCGGCCTGTACGAGGAGGCCGACGCGACCGGGTTCGAGGACGAGCAGGTACTGCGGGCGCTGGGCGTACGGACGTCGGTGTCCGCACTGCTCGACGAGCCGGGCGGCGCCGCCGAGCTGCTGGACCGCCTCGCCGACCCCGACCGCGAGGTCACCGACGCCCAACTGCACGCCCTCTACAGCGCGTTGGCCGACCTCGACCCCGAGCAGGTGACCCTGCCGGACGACTTGCGGGCCGTGGTGGACGGCGACGTGGTCGTCGTGGACGCGGCCGACGCCGTGGTCGTCGACTCCCCCGACCTGCTCCCCTTCACGGAAGGCGTCCCCCTGCTCCCCGTCCGCCCCTCCCGCGCCGCCGAACTGGCCGAGCTGTTCCAAGTCCGGCGACTGAGCGAGTCCGTGACGGGTTCGGTGGACTCCGAGGGCACGGAGCACGCCGTACCGGAGTCGGTGCGGGTGCTGTTGGGCCCGCGAACGCCGGAGTCGTACGTCGAGCACGAGGAACTCGTCGTGGACGGGGTGGAGATCGACTGGCGGCTGACGACTGACGGTGTGCTGCATGCCGCGACCCTGGAGGGCGTGGCCGCGGGGCTGGCCTGGGCGGCCCGGCAGTGGCCGAGGCGGTTCGAGGTGGCGGCGCTGCTGGAGGATCCTTCACGGACGGCGGAGCTGGCTCGGGATCGGTGGTTCGACTGAGATTGGCTGTCCCGTCAACTTCCATTCACTGACGGTGAGTTCGCGAACACAATTCACCGCATCCGTACAACCTTTCACCACCGCCGCGGATCTCCTCACCGGAGTCAACAGACTCCACCATCACTTGGGCCCCCGCGCCGACGACGAGCCGTGAGGAACGACCGGCGTCGGGGTCCGCATACGACGTGGGGAACGCATGCGTATTCGAGCCACTGTGGCTGCCCTTTCCGGCGCCCTGGCCCTGTCCGCCCTTGCCGTGCCGGCCGCGCAGGCCGACGGCCAGGGCGTGAGCATCGACAAGCCGAGCGCTCAGGAGCGCTTCGGGGCCTCCTCGGCCAGGTCCGGTTTCGCCGCCCAGGCCGCGCCCGAGGTGTCCAACGTGACCGTCAACGCCGGCAAGGCGCTCGTCTTCGGCACCACGACCGTCAGGACCTTCGAGGTGTCCCTGACCGCCAGCCACCCCAGCGGCATCCTGGACGCCTACATGGACCTCTGGCACGGCTCGGATGTCGAGAACGTCGACGGCTACCTCCCGCCGAACGAGGAAGTGGCCAACTGCACGCCGATCAGCGAGACGACGTCGAACTGCAAGCAGACCATCACGGCCATGCCCGGTCTGCACGATGACTACATCGGCGAGCTGTACGCCAACGCGCTGGCCGGTACCTGGCACGTCAGCGCGTACGTCTGGCCCAATGAAGGCGAGACCTACGAGAACGACTTCTTCAAGACCCACAAGGTCCAGCGCCTCGCCAAGCTGACCGCCGACGCCGCGCCCGAGCCGGTGAACGCGGGCCAGACCATCACCGTCTCCGGCAAGCTGACCCGCGCCGACTGGGAGAGGGGCACGTACGTCGGCCTCAGCGGCCAGGCGCTGCAGCTGCAGTTCCGTGGCACGGACGCCAGCGCGTACACCACCGTGAAGGGCGTCAACTCCACCACCGGCGGCGCTGTGAAGACGACCACGAAGGCGACCGTCGACGGTCACCATCGCTTCAGCTTCGCGGGCATCTCCAGCACCGGGAAGGTCACCGCGACCGGCGACTACGTCGGCGTGCGCTAAGCCCGACCCTGTGGCGGAGGGGGATGCGGAGGGGAATCTTGATATTTCCCGCACAAATTTCGCACCATCCGTACAACCATTCCCCTCCGCCACAGATCTGATCACGTGAGTCAACAGACTCCGTGATCATTTGGGCCCCGTGCCGACGACGAGCCGTCGGGAACGACCAGCGCCGGGGCCCCCTTTCTCCACTTGGGGAACGCATGCGTATTCGAGCCACCGTGGCCGCCGTCACCGGCGCCCTGGCCCTCTCCGCCGTCGCCGCTCCGGTCGCGACGGCCGCCGAGCCGAAGGTCCCCGCGAACGTGGCCGCCGCCCTCGACACCGCGTCCGACGACACGTCGGCGTTCGCCACGGCCGCGGCGTACGTCCTGGACGCCTCCTTCTCCAACGTGAAGGTGAACAGCGGCAAGGACATCACCGTCGGCACCACCGCCACCGTCAAGGTGCCGGTGTCCTTCACGCTGACCCATGGTGCGAACGTCGACATCCACGCCGCCGACTTCGTCGCGGCCGTCCAGCTGTACCGCGGCGCGTCGTTCGGTGACTCCGTCTCCGACTTCACGAGCACCGACGCCACTTGCACGGACTCGTCCGCGACCGTCGCCTCCTGCAAGGCCACCGTCGCGATCGACCCGTTCTACCTGTTCAACGACGACGCCGCCTCCTGGAAGGCGGCCGCGTTCGCGGTCGCGTACAACGGCGAGGACCCCGACGAGCCGGAGGACCCGGACAACATCGGCGTCGTGGTGAAGGACCCGACGAACTCCTTCAGGTTCCTGCGTCAGTCCCAACTGACGGTCGACGCCGCGCCGGAGCCGGTGAAGAAGGGCAAGACCATCACCATCACCGGCAAGCTGGCCCACGCCAACTGGGACAACAGCAGGTACGTCGGTTACGGCAACCAGTCGGTGGTGCTGCAGTTCCGCAAGAAGGGCACCACCAACTACACGAACGTCAAGGGCATCAAGACCAGGACGACGGGCAAGCTCGTGACCACCGTCAAGGCGTCCCTCGACGGCTACTACCGCTTCCAGTTCAAGGGCACCACGGCCATGGCGCCGGTCACCGTCGCCGGCGACTTCGTCGACGTGAAGTAAGCGGCCCCCGAGAAGCGTTCGTCGCCGACCCGGGGCCCGTGCCCCGGGTCGGGCACTCTCCCCACCTTTGCTCGACCCACCTGAGGAAGTTCATGCGCATCCGTGCCACCGTGGCCGCCGTCACCGGCGCCCTCGCCCTCTCCGCTCTCGTCGTCCCGGCCGCCCAGGCCGCCGACGCGCCCTCCTCCGACAGGCTCCCCCTGAGCTCTGCCGGCACTGCGGCCACCGCCGCCGAGCTCGACGTCACCTTCTCCAACATGCAGGTCAACAAGGGCAAGTCGATCGTCGTCGGCACCACGGCCCAGGTCGCCGTGCCGGTCACGTACACCTTGACCCACGCCGCCGACCTCGACACCAGCGCCGACAACTTCGCCAGCGGTCCCTTCATCTACCGCGGTTCCTCGGTGGAGTCGGCGACCAACGTCATCATCAGCGACGACCCGGGCACCTGCACCGCCGCCTCGTCGACGGTCCTCAACTGCTCGGCCGTGATCAACATCCGCCCGGCCGACGGCGACCTGTCGAGCTCCGAGGCCGGCACCTGGAAGGCGGGCGGTCTCGCCGTCACCGCCGACGAGGACACCAAGTGGCAGGGCGACCTGGGCACCCGCAAGGTCCTCCGCGCCGCCAAGCTGACGGTCAACGCCGCGCCGGAGCCGGTGCTGAAGGGCAGGACCATCACCGTCACCGGCAAGCTGTCCCGCGCCAACTGGGACACCAACACCTACGCCGGCTACAGCACCCAGAAGGTCGTGCTGCAGTTCCGCAAGGCGGGCACCACCAACTACACCAACGTCAAGGGCATCACGTCGACCTCGACGGGCGCCCTGAAGACGACGGTCACCGCCGCCACGGACGGCTACTACCGCTTCACCTTCGCGGGCACGGCGACCACGGCGCCGACGACGGTCGCCGGTGACTACGTCGACGTGCAGTAAGTCACGGCATTACCGCTAGACGGGAAAGCGGCGGTCGACCCACCTCCAAAGCACCTCCAGGGCGACCGCCGCCACCACCGCAATCCCCACCGCCATCCACGGCATCGTCACCCCGACCAGCTTCAGCGCGAAGAACTCCTGGAGCCAGGGGACGACCAGCACGACCAGGAAGCCGAAGCCCATGGCGGCGACCAGGAGGATCCGCCACCAGGTGTAGGGGCGGGCGACGATCGCCAGGACCCACATGGAGATCAGGAACAGCGTCAGAGTCGCCGCGCTCGTCTCCGCTTCCAACGAGCCTTCGCCGGTGTAGTAGCTGCGGGCTATCAGGTACGTCGCGAAGGTCGCCAGTCCGGCCAGGACCCCGCCCGGGATCGAGTACCGCATCACCCGCCGCACGAAATGGGGCCTTGCCCGTTCCTTGTTGGGCGCGAGGGCGAGGAAGAACGCCGGGACGCCGATGGTCAGCGTGGACAGCAGGGTCAAGTGGCGCGGTAGGAACGGGTATTCGACCTGCGAGCACACCACCAGAATCGCCAGTAGCACCGAATAGACCGTCTTGACCAGGAACAGCGTCGCGACGCGCGTGATGTTGCCGATGACCCGCCGGCCCTCCGCCACCACCGACGGCAGCGTGGCGAAGCTGTTGTTCAGCAGCACGATCTGGGCGACGGCTTTCGTGGCCTCCGAGCCCGACCCCATGGACACGCCGATGTCGGCGTCCTTCAGGGCGAGTACGTCGTTGACGCCGTCGCCGGTCATCGCGACCGTGTGCCCCTTGGACTGCAGCGCGCCGACCATGTCCCGCTTCTGCTGCGGGGTGACCCGCCCGAACACGGTGCCCTCGTCGAGGGCGTCCGCCATGCCGTCCTTGTCGGAGGGAAGCCGGCGGGCGTCGACCGTCGTACCGGACAGGCCCAGCTTGCTGGCGACCGCGCCGACGGACACCGCGTTGTCGCCGGAGATGACCTTGGGCCGGACGTTCTGCTCCTCGAAGTAGCGCAGGGTGTCGGCGGCGTCCGGGCGCAGCCGCTGCTCCAGCACGACCAGGGCGGTGGGGCTGGCGCCCCGGGCGACCTCGGGGTCGTCGAGGTCGCGGGTGACGCGGGCCAGCAGCAGGACTCGTAGACCCTGCTCGTTGAGCCGGTCCGTCTCGGCGAGCGTGGGGTCGTCGTCGGCGAGGAGGACGTCCGGGGCGCCGAGGAGCCAGGTGCTGGACTCGCCGTTGCCCTCGCTGAAGGAGGCGCCGCTGTACTTGCGGGCGGAGGAGAAGGGGAGGGACTCGGTGCAGCGCCATTCGTCGGCGTCCGGGTAGGCGTCGATGATGGCCTGGAGGGAGGCGTTCGGGCGGGGGTCGGACTCACCGAGGGCGCCCAGCACCTGTCGTATGTACGTGTCGTCGGCGCCCTGGAGGGGCCTCAGCTCGCTGACGTCCATGCCGCCCTCGGTGAGGGTGCCCGTCTTGTCGAGGCAGACCGTGTCGACGCGGGCGAGGCCCTCGATGGCGGGGAGTTCCTGGACGAGGCACTGTTTCCGGCCAAGACGGATCACGCCGATCGCGAAGGCGACCGAGGTGAGCAGGACCAGGCCCTCGGGGACCATCGGGACGATGCCGCCGACGGTGCGGGCGACGGAGTCCTTGAAGTCGTTGTCCTTGACGACCAGCTGGGTGATGATCAGGCCGATCGCGGCCGGCGCCATCATCCACGTCACGTACTTGAGGATCGTGGAGATGCCGGTGCGCAGCTCGGAGTGGACCAGCGTGAAGCGGGAGGCCTCCTCGGCGAGCTGGGCGGCGTAGGCCTCGCGGCCCACCTTGGTCGCCTTGAACGCGCCGCCGCCCGCGACCACGAAGCTGCCGGACATCACCTGGTCCCCGGGCTGCTTGACGACGGGATCGGCCTCACCGGTGAGCAGTGACTCGTCGATCTCCAGACCGTCGGCCTCGACGCACACCCCGTCGACGACGGCCTTGTCACCCGGCCCGATCTCGATCAGGTCGTCGAGGACGATGTCCGAGGTACTGACCTCGACGGCCACCCCGTCCCGCCGTACGGTCGGCCGGGCCTCGCCGATCACCGCCAGGGAGTCGAGGGTCTTCTTCGCCCGCCACTCCTGGATGATGCCGATGCCGGTGTTGGCGAGGATCACGAAGCCGAACAGGCTGTCCTGGATCGGCGCGACGAACAGCATGATCACCCACAGCACGCCGATGATCGCGTTGAACCGGGTGAAGACGTTGGCGCGGACGATGTCGACGGTGGACCGGCTGCTGCGCACCGGGACGTCGTTGACCTCCCCGCGCGCGACCCGCTCGGCCACCTCGGTGGCGGTGAGCCCGGTCACTGCCACGTCGGTGGGTATCGGGTGCGCGGATTCGAGTTCGGCGCCCGCGTCGATATGCGTCATGCATTCGACGGTACGTGCGGATTTACGCCTTCACCCGCTGAGTGCGCGGAAGTTCCGACTTGGGGAGGAGGGGTGTCGTGCCCTGGTTGTAGGGCGCGGACACATCAGGACGACTGGGGTTCGCCGCTCGTTTCCTTGGGCTGCTCGAGGGCCGCTCGCTTGAGTGCGGCATCGCGCCTGCGGACGTACCAGATACCGATCAGTCCGAGCCCGCCGCCGGCCAGGCAGGTCCACACCCACCAGGTGCGGCCGTGGTCGTCGAACCAGCCGTAGAAGGGCAGCTGCGCCAGGAAGAGGACGAACCAGAGGATCGTGCCGCCCGTGATGGTGCCGACCACGGGGCCCTCCAGGGGCTCCGGCGCCTCGTGTGTTGGGGTCCACTTCGCCATGGGGGACAGCTTACGAGGCGATCGGGTGTCTGAGGGGAGGGCTTTGTCTACGCGCGGAGATGGCCGACCCGAGCCTTATACGTTCATACTGAAACGGTTTGTGCCTGTCCATTTCTCTTCGTAGGAACCGCCAAATACATGTCTGCCGGGCCCGCCTACGGCGCACTCGACCGCTACTTCAAGATCTCCGAGCGGGGCAGCACGCTGCCGCGCGAGATCCGCGGCGGTATCGCCACCTTCTTCGCGATGGCCTACATCATCGTGCTGAACCCGATCATCCTCGGCAGCGCGAAGGACGTGTACGGCAACCAGCTCGCGGGCGGCCAGCTGGTCACCGCGACCGTCGTGACGGCGGCGTTCACCACGCTGCTCATGGGCGTCATCGGCAACGTACCGATCGCGCTCGCCGCCGGCCTCGGCGTGAACTCCGTCGTCGCGCTCCAGCTCGCCCCGCGGATGGCGTGGCCGGACGCGATGGGCATGGTGGTGCTGGCCGGTTTCATCGTGATGCTGCTGGTGGTCACGGGCCTGCGGGAGCGGGTCATGAACGCCGTGCCCTACAGCCTCCGCAAGGCCATCTCCATCGGTATCGGCCTGTTCATCATGCTGATCGGCCTGGTCGACTCCGGTTTCGTCTCCCGCATCCCGGACGCCGCGCAGACCACCGTCCCGCTCCAGCTGGGCGGCGACGGTCACCTCACCGGCTGGCCGGTGCTGATCTTCATCCTCGGCACGCTGCTCACGCTGGCGCTGATCGTGCGCAAGGTGTCCGGCGCGATCCTGATCTCGATCGTCGCGATGACGGTGCTGGCCGTCATCATCAACGCGGTCGCCGACATCCCCTCCTGGGGCCTGACCACCCCGACCTGGCCGGGCAACCCGGTGGCCACCCCCGACTTCGGTCTGATCGGCGAGGTCAGCCTGTTCGGCGGGTTCTCCAAGGTCGGCGTCCTGACCGGCACCCTCTTCGTCTTCACGGTCCTGCTGTCGACGTTCTTCGACGCGATGGGCACGATCATGGGCGTCAGCGACGAGGCCAAGCTGACCGACGCCCAGGGCCATATGCCCGGCATCAACAAGGTGCTCTTCGTCGACGGCATTGCGGTCGCCGCGGGCGGCGCCAGTTCCTCCTCGGCCACCACCTGCTTCGTGGAGTCCACGGCCGGCGTCGGCGAGGGCGCCCGCACCGGCTTCGCGAATGTCGTCACCGGCGCGCTGTTCGCCGTAGCCCTGTTCCTGACGCCCGTCGCCACGATGGTCCCGTCGCAGGCGGCCACTCCGGCCCTGCTCACGGTCGGCTTCCTGATCCTGGCCGGCTCGGTCAAGGAGATCGACTGGGCGGACTACACGGTCGCGATCCCGGCCTTCGTGACGATGCTGATGATGCCGTTCACCTACTCGATCACCAACGGCATCGGCATGGGCTTCATCACCTTCGTCGTGCTGCGCCTGGCGGCCGGCCGCGGCAAGGAGATCCCGGTCGCGATGTACGTCGTCTCGGCGGTGTTCGCGTTCTACTACCTGATGCCGGCGCTGGGTCTGACCTGAGTCACGTGAGTCACGTGACCCCGTAGAACCGCTCCGTCTCCTCGACGGCGGCCTGGAACCGTTCGTCGAAGTCGTCCCGGACGAGCGTCCGGATCACATAGTCCTGGACGCTCATTCCCCTCTTCGCCGCACGGTCCCGGAGCCGTTCGAGCAGCTCCCCGTCTATCCGCAGGCTGAGCACGCTGGTCCCCATGCGTACGAGGGTTGCCGGACCGAAGCGAGTACCGCGTCACTTTTCGGAACCAACTCACCCGGATGGGTGATCTGAGGGTTCAGTGGCCCGGGTCACGGGCAATCGTGCGCGCCGTAGTGGTCTTTAGGGAGAGTAATGAGTTACGCTAAAGAGATGTCGGACCTTAGCCATGGCGACGACGCTGCCGCCGTGAACTCCCTGCGATCTGCCGTGATGCGGCTGTCCCGTCGGCTCAAGCACCAGCGGGTCGACGAATCGCTGAGCCCCACCGAGATGTCGGTGCTCGGCACCCTCGCCCGCTGCGGCACGGCCACCCCGGGGGAGCTCGCCCGTAAGGAGCATGTGCAGCCGCCCTCGATGACCCGCATCGTCGCGCTGCTCGAAGCCAAGGGGCTGGTCCGGCTGGAGCCGCACCCCGAGGACCGGCGCCAGAAGGTCGTCACACAGACCGAGGAGGCCGTGACGATGCTCGAGGAGAGCCGCCGCAAGCGCAACGCGTTCCTGGCCTCCCTGGTCGAGGGCCTCGACGAGGACGAGTGGGCGAAACTGCGCGCCGCCGCCCCCGTGCTGGAGAAGCTCGCACATCTGTAACCCCACCGTCCAAGGAGGCGAACGCTGTTGAGTACGGGACCCGGAGCAGACTCCGCACCCGCACCGACCACCCCCGACACCACCCCCGACGACCCCGTCGAGCGCAAGTCCTCGATGTTCAGCTCGCTGAAGGTCCGGAACTACCGCCTCTTCTTCATGGGCCAGGTCGTCTCCAACACCGGCACCTGGATGCAGCGCATCGCCCAGGACTGGCTGGTACTCAGCCTCACCGGCTCCTCCACGGCCGTAGGCATAACGACTGCCTTGCAGTTCCTCCCGATGCTGCTGTTCGGCCTGTACGGCGGCGTCCTCGTCGACCGCCTCCCCAAGCGCCCGACCCTGCTGGTCACCCAGACGGCGATGGGCCTGACGGGCCTGGCGCTCGCGTTCCTCACGATCACCGGACACGTCGAGGTCTGGCACGTCTACGTAGCCGCCTTCGCGGTCGGCCTCGCCACCGTCCTCGACAACCCGGCCCGGCAGTCCTTCGTCTCCGAGATGGTCGGCCCCGATCAGCTCCAGAACGCCGTCAGCCTGAACTCCGCCAACTTCCAGTCCGCCCGCCTCATCGGCCCCGCCGTCGCGGGCGTCCTGATCACCGGCGTCGGCACCGGCTGGGCGTTCCTCTTCAACGGCCTGTCCTTCGTCGCCCCCATCGTCGGTCTGCTGCTGATGCGGGCGCGTGAGCTGTACGTCGTCGAGCGCGCTCCGCGCGGCAAGGGACAGATGCGTGAAGGTCTGCGGTATGTCGCCGGGCGCCCCGAACTGCTCTGGCCGATCGTCCTCGTCGGCTTCGTCGGCACGTTCGCCTTCAACTTCCCGGTCTATCTGTCGGCCTTCGCCGACGACATCTTCCACGCGGGCGCCGGCTCCTACAGCCTCTTCAACACGCTGATGGCCGTCGGCTCGGTGGCGGGCGCCCTGCTCGCGGCACGCCGGGGAACGGCGAAGATGAGCGTCCTGATCGCGGCGGCCGTGGCCTTCGGCGCACTGGAAGTGGTGGCCTCGCTGGCCCCCTCCCTCTGGCTGTTCGCCCTGCTCATGGCCCCGATAGGCATCGCCGCGATGACGGTCAACGTCACCGCCAACACCAGCATCCAGATGGCGACCGACCCCGCCATGCGCGGCCGCGTCCTGTCCCTCTACATGATGGTCTTCCTCGGCGGCTCACCCGTCGGCGCACCCATCGTCGGCTGGATCACGGACACCTACGGCGCGCGCGTCGGCTTCGCGGTCGGCGGCACGATCGCCGCGACGGCGGCGACGGTGATCGGCCTGATCCTCGCCCGCGCGGGCGGCCTGCGGCTGTCGGTGCGCTGGAACCACGGGCATCCGGTGGTCCGCTTCGTGCCGAGGGAGCGGCGGGAGGAGATGGCGACGGTGGCGTAGGAGGGGTGGCGGGTCAGTCGCGGGGGAACTCGTCGGTTTTGAGGACCAGGCCGACGACTGTCCCGGTCAGGTCGATCTCGTCGTCGAAGCTGAAGCTGACCTCGCCGTGGTACTCGCCGTCCTTCGGGAGCGTGTGCAGGTGCCACTCCGCGGTGTACGGGTTCACGATCAGATACACCGGTACTTCGGCGAGGGCGTAGGCGGTCTTCTTGGGGCCGTAGTCGTTGGCGGCGGTGTCCTTGGAGATGACTTCGGCGACGAACTCGACATCCTTGTATTGCCAGCGGCCCTTGTCGTCCTTCTGGGCGTCCTCCGCGAGAGCCGTCACGTCGGTGGCGAACCCGTTGAGATGCCCGGGATAGTCGATGCGGACGTCGGACTTGACGCGCTTGCGCGGATACTTGGTGCGCAGTTGGTCGTAGATGTCCGCAATGATGTCCCAGTGCGTGTCCCGCTGTGGCGACATGAAGATGTGCCCCCCGACGATCTCGGTCTTGTATCCCTCGGGGACGGGCATCTTCTCCAGCCACTCGAACATCGTGTCGAGCGTGAGTTCGCCGCTGCTCTCGGCCATCTCGATCCTGTCGTCAAGGACGGTCATCGTGGCGCTCCTCCCCGGCCGCCGCTCGGTCACGGACAGCCGCGCAGTACAACGATACGCACGGTGACCGCGTCACGTGTGGCGATGGTCACCCTCGCGGCCCCGCGGAGGCTGGACCCTCCGCGCCAGCACCTGCCCCGGCCAGTCGCCCTTGCCCACGTAGGTCTCGGTACGGACGAAGCCCTGGCTCTCGTAGTAGCGGACGAGCTTGCCGTCGTCGCCCGCGTAGCAGTCCACCCGCAGCAGCGATATGCCCGCCCGGCGGGTCACCTCGGCGGCGTGTGCGAGCAGGGCGCTGCCCGTGCCGTGGCCCTTGAAGCGACGGTCGGAGGCGAGCCAGTGGATGTACCGCTCGGGCTCGCCGGTCGGCGGGAGGTGGGCCAGGTAGGGGCCGGGCGAGTCGGTGAGGGTGAGGGTGGCGGCCGGCTCGCCGTCGACCTCGGCGATGAAGACGTCGCCCTCGTCCATGTAACGCGCCACCGACTCCACCGTCTTCGGGCTCTGCGACAGCGGCTGCGTTCCCCACTGCCCCGTGCGCCCCTGCGAGACCAGCCACTCGACACAGCTGTCGAGCATGGCGAGTATCGCGGGAATGTCGCCGGGTCCGCCTTCCCTGATGCTGATCGTGCTCCCGTTGTCCATGGCCCCATGATCTCCCGTACGGCGCCGGTCTGTTGAGGCCGGGACCCGTCCCGGGGCGGTGTGTTTACGGTCGGGGCATGACGTGGTGGCGACGGAAGAAGAAGCAGGCGGGGCAGGAGCAGGCGGGGCAGAAGCAGCCGCCCGTAGCGGTCAGCGTGTTCGATCCCGGAGCGGTGACGGGATCGTTCCAGCGTCTGGGACTGACGGTCGGCGGCCGGCGGCTGCCCCCGATCATCGCCCCGAGCATCACGGACCAGACGGCGGCGCAGACCCGGCGGAGCTTTCCCGCCGGCACCGGACCGGTGGACGTCCACACGAGTCACAGTACGCATGCCGAAGCCGGCTCGGTCGTCTACATGGGGCTCGGCGGCCGAGCGGCCATCGTGGTCGAACTGACACGGGACCAGCGCCGGAACCTCTACGACGTGGGTGAGGCGATCGAGGACGACGGAGCGTCCCTCTACCTCGACGCGCACCCGGGCTTCTTGCGCGCCTCGCTCGCGCTGCCGTCGATGGACATCGACCTGGACACCGCCATGCTGGTCGGCATGGGCGACGTCCAGGAGTTCCTCGCCGCCGCCCACGCCATCGAGACCGTCGAGCTGCACATCTCCCACGCGACGCACGACCGCCTGCTGAACTTCACATGCGCGGCACCGGGACTCCGTGAGGTGCTGGAAGCCGGACTGGACCTGATCACGCTGCCGGCCCCGGCCGACCTCCGAGGCGCCTTGATGGCCGTCAACGACTCACTGAACCCGGCGGCGCACATTCCGCTGCGCGTCACCGGCCGCGCCGAGCTGACCATCAAGCTCGAGGTCGACGTCTGAAGGCCCGTGGCAGACAGACAGCTCGCCGGATGATCCGTTCCCTGGAACAGTGGCGTCCGTGAGACTCTTCGCCGCCGTGCTGCCCCCCGACGACGTCGTCCGTGAACTCGCCGTCGAGATCGACGCGTTGCGGAAGCTGCCCGGGGCGGACGGGCTGCGGTGGACCGGGCGGCCCGGGTGGCACTTCACGATGGCGTTCTACGGGGAGGTCGGCGACGACCTCGTAGCGGATCTGTCGGCGAGGCTGGAGCGGGCCGCGCACCGCACCGGCCGCTTCCCGCTGGCGCTCCGGGGCGGCGGGCAGTTCGGGCGCGGGCGGGCGCTGTGGGTGGGGGCGGAGGGGGACCTCGGCGCGCTGCGGCTGCTGGCGGACCGGGCGGAGGCCGCCGCGCGGAAGGCGGGGGTGCCGATGGGGGAGCACCGCCGGTACAAGGCGCATCTGACGGTGGCGAGGAGCCGGGACGCGGTGGATGTACGGCCGTATGTCGAGGCCCTCGGCCGGTTCACCGGCAGGACGTGGACGGTGGACGAACTGGCGCTGGTCCGTAGCAATCTGCCGAAATCGGGCGTACCGGGTGAGCAGCCGCGCTACGAGGTGGTCGCCCGATGGCCGCTCGGAGGGGCCGGTTAGGCTCGATACGTGAAGCCGAAAACCCGGAACCGGATCATGGCCGGTGCGCTTGTGTTGATGTTCGTGATGGTGGCGCTGGCGGCGGCGCTCGGAAAGTAACGCCGCCGCGCGCCTCCGGCGCTACCAGGCGAAGGCCTCCGGCGACGGACCCGGGCCCGGGAAGATCTCGTCCAGCCCGGACAGCAGCTCCTCGCTCAGCTCCAGCTCGACCGCCCGCAGCGCGGACTCCAGCTGCTCCGCGGTGCGCGGGCCGACGATCGGGCCGGTCACGCCGGGACGGGTGAGCAGCCAGGCGAGAGCGGCCTCACCCGGCTCGACGCCGTGCTTTTCGAGCAGGTCCTCGTACGACTGGATCTGCGCGCGGGTGGCGGGGTTGGCGAGGTAGTCCGCGGCCCGCCCACTGGCCCGGCGTCCGCCCTCGACCTCCTTCTTGATGACCCCGCCCAGCACACCGCCGTGCAGCGGCGACCAGGGGATGACCCCGAGGCCGTACTCCTGCGCGGCCGGGATGACCTCCATCTCGGAGCGGCGCTCGGCCAGGTTGTAGAGGCACTGCTCGCTGACGAGGCCGATGGTGCCGGCGCGCCTGGCCGCTGCCTCATTGGCCTGGGCGATCTTGTAGCCGGGGAAGTTGGATGAGCCGACGTAGAGGATCTTCCCCTGCTGCACCAGCACGTCGATGGCCTGCCAGATCTCCTCGAAGGGAGTCGAGCGGTCGATGTGGTGGAACTGGTAGACGTCGATGTAGTCCGTCTGCAGCCGCTTGAGCGACGCGTCCACCGCCCGGCGGATGTTCAGCGCCGACAGCTTGTCGTGGTTGGGCCAGACGGGGGTGCCGTCCGCCGCCATGTTTCCGTACACCTTGGTGGCGAGCACGACCCTGTCGCGCCGCTCGCCGCCCTTCGCGAACCAGTTGCCGATGATCGATTCGGTACGGCCCTTGTTCTCGCCCCAGCCGTACACGTTCGCCGTGTCGAAGAAGTTGATGCCCGCGTCCAGCGCCGCGTCCATGATCGCGTGACTGTCCGCTTCGTCCGTCTGCGGACCGAAGTTCATGGTGCCGAGGACGAGTTGGCTGACCTTGAGTCCCGTGCGTCCGAGCTGCGTGTACTTCATAACTTCCTAGCCAACGGCGTGGAGTGCGCTCTAGGCAAGCGATCTTGACACTAACTGGGGGTTAGTGCTTTCCTGTGGGCAGTGTGAGCTTGAACTTTCAATTTCCCTGCTCGGAAAGAGACGCCATGCCCCCCACCGCCCCTGTCCGCAAGGCACTCGTCGCCGCGCTGGCCTCCGCCGCGCTTCTGGGCGCCGCCACGGTGCCGGCCGTCGCGTCTGCGCCGGTTGCCTCCGGTCGGCACGCCGGCTACGGCGATTCCGCCCGCCTCGCCTACCAGAAGTACGTCACCGTCCGCGTCCTCAAGGGCGTGTTCGAGCAGGGCGACACGGAGGTCGTGGACCGGTACGTCCGCGCCGACTACATCCAGCACAACCCGCTGGCGCCGGACGGTGCGGAGACGCTGAAGAACCTCGGCGTCGCGATCCACCAGCAGTTCCCGGACGCCGAGTACGACGTCAAGCGGGTCATCTCCGAGGGCGATCTCGTGCTGGTGCACTCGAACGTCGTGATGACTCCCGGTGCGCGAGGGCAGGCTGTCGTGGACATCTTCCGGTTCCAGGGCGGGAAGATCGCGGAGCACTGGGATGTGGGCCAGGAGGTGCCGGAGTCGTCCGTCAACGGCAACGACATGTTCTCCACGGAGAGTTGGCCGCGGACGGAGCAGCCGGGGCCGCGGTGGCTGACCGCGTACAACAAGAAGCTGGTCACCAAGGCGTTCGACCAGCTGCTCGTGCGGAAGGATCTGTCCGCGATCGACCGGTACTGGGGTCCGGAGTACCACCAGCACAACCCGAACATCGCGGATGGCGTGGACGGTGTGAAGGCGGGACTCGGCGGGTTCTTCGAGGCGTTCCCGCAGCTGAAGGTCACGCCGAAGCGGGTTATCGCCGAGGGCGACTTGGTGGCCGTCCACAGCCACTACGTGAACTCGCCGGGCGAGCGGGGTCAAGCCATCGTGGATCTGTTCCGGGTGCGGAACGGGAAGATCGTGGAGCACTGGGATGTGATCCAGGATGTGCCGGCGAGCTCCGCGAACGACAACGGGATGTTCTAGAGCAGGGAGTTGAGGAAGGCGGACCAGGTGGTGGGGGCGACTTCGAGGTGGGGGGGTGTGGGGTTCTTGGAGTCGCGGATGTGGATGGTGGTGGGGGTGGATGCGACTTCTATGCACTCGCCGCCTTGGCCGCCGCTGTAGCTCGACTTGGTCCAGCTCAGAGCGACCTCGACGCATTCGCCACCCTGGCCGCTGCTGTAGCTGCTCTTGAACCAGTCCAGGTCCGTGCTCATAGCCTGCCTGCCACCTCGCTGATCAACTGCGCCGACTCCTCGGGGTTGAGGGCCTGCGCCCGCAGAATGCCATATCGTGCGAACATCTGGCCCAGGTCGGGCTGTTGGCTGACGAAGTAGCCGTTGTTCGGGCCCTCGACGTACGCGATGCGATCGGGGTCGTCGGCCTCAAGCAGGATCATGGGTCCGTCGAGCCCGGCGTGGATCTGGCGGTCGGTCGGCATCACCTGGATCTCGATGTGGCGACGCTGGTCGATGGCGAGGATGTGGCTCAGTTGGTCCTTGAGGACCTGCTCGCCGCCGAGTGGGCGCCTGAGGATGTGCTCTTCCAGCACGAAGGCGACGACCGGCGCGGGTTTGCGCTCCAGCACCCGCTGCCGGTCCAGCCGGGCGGCGAGCCGGGCCTCGATCTCGTCGTCGTCCAGTGACGGGCGATGGACCTCGAAAGTCGCCCGCGCGTACGCCTCGGTCTGAAGCAACCCCGGGATCACATGGTTCGCGTACATGTAGATCGCGGTCGCCTTCGCCTCCAGGTCCGCGTAGTCCTCGAACCACGACGGAAACCGGCTCGCCTTCAGCTTCCTGCCCGCGGCCAGAAGTGCACCTTGTGCACCCAGCACCTCGCCCGCGATCTCGACGAGCTTGCCCTTGGGTGGCCGCTCTCCCCGCTCCACCATGGCCACCTGGGACTTGGAGTACCCGACGTACTTGCCCAGAGCCTCCTGGGTCATCCCGGCGCGCTCCCGATAGAACCGCAACAACGAGCCGAACATCTCCAGGTTTCCCGAGCCCTGTTCACTCGCGTGCACACGAACCTCCCCAACTGCACAGCCCCGCACCGCGCTTGCGAACCGCTGGTCACAGTATGTGAGCACCCGGAACCATTTGCGGCATGAACGAGAGAATCGCCGCCCCCTGGATCCCGACCTGGATCCCCGCCTCCGGCCTCGCCCTCCGTCACGCCGGCATTCACTTCGACGCCGTACGCATCAGAGGAGCTGAAGGGGAACGCATCGCCAACGAGCTGATGTCGGCCACGGACTTCGACGCGGGCCCCGTCGTCCAGGAGTTCAGCGGCGAACGGAACATGTACTTCCTGTTGCCCCCGCAAACCGCGTCCGCGCACCGCTGGCCGCCCGGCGTGCGCGCGCTGACGCGCGGTGACGGCATCCTGGCGTACGTGGGCGTACCGGCGTTGACAGGGGTCACCTGGCCGCTGGGCTGGCGATCGGTACCTACGGCGGACGTTCCTTTTGTGGCAGGGGAGCTGCTGTGGGAACTGGCGGTGAGGTGATTTGCACGGCGCCGTGCCCACAGCCTCAAGTGTTTCGTCAAGGGCGAGAATTGCCACATCGGAAGGCCGGATTTCCGTGCCGCCACCGGGGTTCGGTGGGTGTTAGGGTCGAACTCGTTCCGAGGCGCTGAGCCATATCGGCCCCCGTCTCGGAAATGTGTGGGCGTCCCGCTTCATTCGATTCCGTTCGCCCGATTTCCTCTCTCGTTGTGGAAGTCGGCTTGAACGTGGAGTCGCTTTCATGAACCGGGGGAGAAGCTTCCAGCCCACTCTTGGAGTTTCTTCATGTCTGCTGCTGACAGCACGGCTGTCGCTGCCCCGACGGGGTCGGATACCACTGGGTCCGGCCCCGCGTCCGGAGGCCGACATCTCGGTCTCGCCCTCTTCGTGATCGCCGCCGCGCAGTTGATGGTGATTCTCGACGCCACGATCACGAATATCGCTCTGCCCGCCATCCAGACCGACCTTGGTGTGTCGGACTCGAATCTGGCGTGGGTGGTGAATTCGTATGCGCTCGCCTTCGGTGGTCTGTTGCTGTTCGGCGGCAAGGCCGGGGATCTGTACGGGCGTCGGCGGATGTTCCAGGTCGGTATCGCTGTGTTCACCATCGCGTCCCTGCTGGGCGGGCTCGCGCCCAATGAGGGGCTGCTCATTGGGGCCCGCATTCTTCAGGGCATCGGCGCCGCGCTGGCCGCGCCCAGTGCGCTCGCGCTGATCACCACGACCTTCCCCGTCGGGAAGTCGCGTAATACGGCCATGGGTGTCTACGCGGCCATGGGCGGCGTCGGCGCCACCGTCGGGCTGCTGCTCGGCGGCATGCTCACCGATGTGCTCGACTGGCGTTGGGTGTTCTACGTCAACATTCCCATTGGACTGGTGGTGCTGGCCGGGACGCGGAATCTCGTCGAGGCCGAACGGCACCCCGGGCGCTTGGACGTGCCCGGTGCGATCACCGGTACCGGTGGGCTGATCGCCCTCGTCTATGGCATCACCCGCGGCGGTGAGCACGGGTGGGGCAACGGCCTCACGCTCGTCTCCTTCGCTGTCGCGGCCGTGCTGCTGGTTGTGTTCCTGGTGCTTCAGGCGCGGACCGGCGATCCGATGATGCCCTTGCGGTTGTTCAAGGACCGTAATCGGTGGGGGAGTTACGCCACGATGCTGTTCATCGGGGCCGGCATGTTCGCCACGTTCTACTTCCTGACGCTGTATATGCAGCTGATTCTTGGCTACAGCCCGGTCAGGACCGGGTTCGCGTATCTGCCGTTCAGCTTCGGGATGGCGGCGGCTGCCGGCATCAGCGCGAAGCTGGTCACGCATGTCGCGCCCCGGCTGATTGCCGGGCCGGGGCTGCTGGTGGCGGCCGTCGGCATGTTCTGGTTCGCCACACTGGAGCCGGACTCGTCGTATGCGGCGCATCTGATGCCGGCGATGTTCGTCACCGCGCTGGGACTCGGCATGAGCTTCGTGCCGATGACCCTCGGTGCGGTGAGCGGTGTCTCCCACGCGGACACCGGCGTCGCCTCGGCGCTGCTGAACACCGCCCAGCAGATCGGTGGCGCGCTCGGTCTCGCCGTCCTGTCCACCATCTCCACGTCGGCCGCTGACGACAAGCTGCCCGAGGCCGCCGGAGCCCTCTACCGGGGCCTGGCCACCGAGGACTTCGCCCTGGTCGCCAGGGCGGGCGACGCGCTGACCCACGGCTACACCGTGGCCTTCGCGGCAGCGGCCGGGATGTTCCTGGCCGGGCTCGTCGTCACCGCCCTCGCCGTCAACGCCGGAAGGCAGCACGTCGAGGAATCGGCGACACCCGTCCACATGGGCTGACATCCATCCCACGCCGACGACTCGGCGCGAAGGCCGGGTGTCCGCTGCCCACCGCTCGCAGGCACCGGACACCCGGCATGCGGTCAGGGCGTACTGGGAGCGGACGGGTGGGCCGGGGAGCACCGTGCGGCAGAGCCTTCCTCATCCCGCTCGCCGCGCTCGCGTTCTGGGCGGAGGATCACCTGATGGCTCCTGCGGAGCCGCGCGAGTCCGGTCCCGGGGGAAGTCGCCGGTCGTGAGCGGGGTCAGAGCACGGCGAACGGCGCCCGCACCCGCGTGCCGTCCGGCAACTCCCAGGCGCCGATGATGTGGCCGACCGCGCCCTCGGGCACCTCCGTGCCGGGCCGCAGGCGTCGGTGCAGTTGGAGGAGCGTTCCGTCGGCGAGGCGGAGCTCGGTGCCGTCCTTGTCGTCGGTGGCTGTGGCGGTGGAGGGGAGGGCGGGGCCCGTGTAGGAGCGGGCGACCTCGTGGTCCGGGGTGTCGCTGATGCTCTGCGCCTGGGCCTGCACGCGGCCTTCGATGAAGGCCAGCAGCTGGGCTACCAGGACGGGGTCGTGGCAGCCGTCGTAGGCCCAGCGCTTGCCCAGCACGCCGTGCTCCATCGTGCCGACGATGGCGTGGTCCGCGCCGTCGAGCGGGGCGCCTCGGTAGGTGAGCGGCACGAGGTAGGAGGCGGGGTGCGGGCCGGAGGTGTCGGTGGCCACCATGAACTCGATGCCGACCTCGCCCTCCGGGTCGTCCAGCCGGAAGCCGCCCGCCTTGGTCAACTCCGGTGCGCCCGCGCCGCCTTCGTACCAAGGGCGGGTGGGCAGCCAGGTCGTGAGCAGTTCCAGCTTGGTCGGCTTGAGGGTGGTGCGGTGGATGAAGGCCATGCCCTCAGCCTCTCATCGGTCGCGGGGAAACTCGTCGGTCTTGACGGTGAGGCCGAGGAACGTGGTGGTCATGTCGACGTCCCCGCCGTAGGCAACGGACGTGTCGCTAACGTAGTCGCCGTCCTTGGGCTGGGTGAACAAGTGGCACTTGCCCGTGTAAGGGTCGGCGATGAGGTAGACGGGGACTTCGGCGAGGGCGTATGCGGTCTTCTTGGGGCCGTAGTCGTTCTTGGCCGTGTCCGTGGAGATGACCTCGGCGATGAACTCGACGTCCTCGTAACGCCAGCGGCCCTCGGAGTTCTTCTCCGCACCGTCGCGCAGTTTCGCCACGTCCGGGGCGAGACCGTTCTTACGGCCGGGGAAGTCGATGCGGACGTCCGAGAACACTTTCGCGCGCCTGCCGAAGCGGTCCTCAAGCGCCCAGATGATCGCGCGAATGGTCTCCCAGTGGATGTCCCGCTGTGGCGACATGTAGATGGTCCCCTCGACGATCTCGACCTTGTATCCCTCGGGGACGGGCATCTTCTCGAGCCGCTCGAACATCTCGTCGAGCCAGTACGTGTCGTCGCTCTGGGCCATCGCGATCCTGTCTTCAATGACGGTCATCGTGGCGCTCCTCCCCGGCCGCCCCTCGCACAAGTGCGGCCGCGCAGTCCAACGATACGCACGGTGACCAGGGCACGGAGAGGAAGCTCACATGCCAGACCCAGGCGCCCGGCCCGCGCGCCCAAGGACGCCGCCGACTGGGCGCTGCGTCGAGTTCCTCTGAAAGGCCATTGACGGTCAGTCGGCCTCGTAGGGCTCCCCCACATCCCACGCCTGATACATCGCGTCCGCGAAGGCCGCCGCGATCCTGTGCTCGCCGCTCGCGTTCGGGTGGGTGCCGTCGTAGGTGTCGAAGTTGATGTCGTACGACGGTGGCGGCGACGCCAGCAGCAGGGGTGAGCGGGGCTCGTCCAGGTCGGCGACCGCCTTGGCCAGCAGTTCGTTGAAGCGGGTGACCTGGGCGGCGAAGGCGGCGTCCGTGTCGGCGCGGACGTTCGGGATCACCGGGAGTACGACCATCCGCACCTTCGGGTTCGCCGCCCGTGCCGCCGCCACGAAGGCCCGGGCGTTCTCCGCCGTCTGGTCGGCGTTCGTGTAGAAGCCCAGGTCGATCAGGCCCAGGGAGACCAAGAGCACATCCGCCCGGCACGACCGCACCGCCTCGCCGATCAGCGGGGTCATGTGCAGCCAGCCCTCGCCCCAGCCGGCGAGATGGGCGCGGGGGAAGTCGGGGTCGGCGTACTCGTACGACGTGGGGGTGCCCGTCGCCTGGTCGTACAGCGTCTCGCGCGGGCCGACCAGCTTGAACGGGCCGCCGTACGTCTCGCGCAGGTGCTGCCACAGCCGGTAACGCCATGTGTGTTCGCCCGCGCTTCCGATCGTCTGGGAGTCGCCGACGGGCATGAACCTGAGCATCCGCTCATGATGGACGATCAGCGGCGGCGGTGGGATGTGAAGCCCGACACGCTCCGTGAACGCGGGCTCGGGATGGCAGGCTTGGGGGCATGCGCCGACTGCTCGCGTTCCTTGCCGGGGTCCTCCTCGTGGGTGTGTTCGCCCTGCCCGCCTCCGCCGCCGACGGTGACGAGACCTTCTCCATCAGCGACCCCCGCATCACCGAGTCCAGCGGCCTCGCCGCCTCACGTCAGCACCCGGGCATCTACTGGACGCACAACGACCAGGACGACGGCGCCTACCTGTACGCCGTCGACAGCGCCACCGGCGAGACCGTCGCGCGGATCACCATGACCGGCGTGGGCATGCCGCGCGACGTCGAGGCCATCGCCATCGGGCCGGACAACCAGATCTGGGTCGGCGACATCGGCGACAACGACGGTGTCACCTGGCCCTATGTGTGGATCTACCAGCTGCCCGAGCCCAAGGACCTCACAGACCAGAGCGTCCGGGCCACGCAGTACGTCGTGAAGTACTCGAACGGTTCGCGGGACGCCGAGTCGATGGTCGTCCACCCCAAGACCGGGCGCGTCTACATCATCGACAAGCAGGAGGACGGCGGGCATCTGTACGAGGGCCCGGCCAAGCTCTCCACCTCCGGGAGCAACGTCTTCAAGCCCGCCGCCGCCGTCGACCTGTGGGCCACCGACGCCGCCTTCTCACCCGACGGCAAGCAGCTCGCCGTACGCGGATACTTCGGCGGGATCTCCTACGACTGGAACGACGGGAAGATCAAGCGGCAGGGGCGGATCAGCGTGCCGATCGGCCAGGGGGAGTCCGTCAGCTACAGCGTCGACGGCACGAAGCTGATGCTCGGGAGCGAGGGCGCGAACAGCGAGGTGGAGGCCAGGGACGCGCCCGACCGCGCCGACGAGTCCGAGTCGCCCTCCGGGAACGGGAGTTCGGCGGCGGGCGGGGACGGTGACGGCGACAGTGAAACCTTGAAGATCGGCGCCATCGCCGTCGTCGCGACACTCGGCGTCGGCCTCTGGTTCAGGCGGCTGCTGCGGCGGTCGTAGGCCCGCCTGCGTCAGTCCTGCGGCTTCTCCGCCACGGGCCGCACCTCGTAGTGCAGCGTCTGCGTCCGCATCACCTTGTGGGTCAGCGGCACGAACACCCCTTGCAGGAAGGGGTACTTCTTGCGCAGCAGCCGGGCCGCGTGCTTGTCCTCGTCACTGCCGCGGTCCAGCAGCCGGGCCCGCGCGTGGATCGCCGGACCGGTCGGGGCGCCGCGGACGGTGGAGGGGGCGATCTCCACCTCCGGGTTGTTGCGCAGGCGCTTCACCTTCGCGGCGGCGCCCGGCGTGCGGAAGTACGCGTGGTCACCCTCGACGGCGATGCTCACGGGGGTGCCGACTCCGGTGCCGTCCTTCTTGTGGCTGGTGAGGAGGACGGCCCACTGCTTGGTGAAGCGGGTGAGCTCGGGGCTCGTGCTCGGCGTATCCATGCCTTCCATACAGGCACCGATCGCCTGCTCTGTCACCCTTCGCCGCGCCGGGCGACGAACACCTCCAGGCCGTCCAGGATCCGCTGCAGTCCGAACTCGAAGTGGTCGAAGTCGGAGCCGAAGGCGTCCTCGGAGAGGGAGGCCATCACCGGGTAGCGGCCCGACGCGAGGACCTTTTCCAGCGTCGGCACCTGGGCCTGCCAGAACTCCGCGTCCGTGAGGCCGGTCCGGCGCTCCGCCTCCTGCTGGTACAGCTGCGTGCGGGCCGCGCCGACGACGTACCCGTCGATCATGATGATCGCCGAGACCAGTTCGGGGTCGCTCAGCCCCATCGGCCGGATGAGCGTGAGCACCTTCTCCATGCCGTCGAGCGCGCTCGGGCCGAGGATCGGGCGGGTCTGGTTGACCTGGAGCAGCCAGGGGTGGCGCCGGTAGAGGTCGAGGGTGGCGCGGCCCAGGGCCTCCAGCGCCGAGCGCCAGTCGCCCTCGCCGAGGTCGGCCGGGTTCTCGGACGGCTTCTGGACGCGGTCCAGCATCAGGTCGAGCAGCTCGCCCTTGCCGGGGACGTAGCGGTAGAGGGACATGGTGCCGGTGCCGAGTTCGGTGGCGACACGGCGCATCGAGAGCGCCTCCAGGCCGTCCGCGTCCGCGATCCGGACGGCCGCCTCCACGATCTGGTCAAGGCTCAGCCCCGGCTTCGGGCCGCGGCTGGGCCGTCGGCCGGTGTCCCACAGCAGTTTGAGCGTGCGCCCGATGTCGCCGCTGCCGCTGGTCTCCGTGGAGCCGGTACCGCCCTTGCCGCTCTTCATGACGCTCAGCTTAGATCCTCGAGCAAAAACTGGGTACAGTGTACGCGCAATCGGGTACGGTGTACTCAGTTGATGAGAAGGGGGACCCCATGAGTGACGGTTACGCGGTCCGGGCGGAGGGCCTGGAGAAGCGATACGGCGAGAAACGCGCCCTCGACGGCTTCGACCTCACCGTGCGCGAGGGCACCGTCCACGGCCTGCTCGGGCCGAACGGCGCCGGCAAGACCACCGCCGTCCGCATCCTGTCCACGCTGGTCCGGCTGGACGGCGGGAGCGCGACGGTGGCCGGCCTGGACGTCGTACGGCATCCCCGCGACGTGCGCGCGAGGATCGGGCTGACCGGGCAGTACGCCGCCGTGGACGAGGTGCTCACCGGGCGGCAGAACCTGGAGATGTTCGGCCGGCTGTTCCACCTCGGCGGAAAGCGGGCGCGGCTGCGGGCCACCGAGCTGCTGGACCAGTTCGACCTGGCCGACGCCGCCGACAAGGGCGTGGGCGCCTACAGCGGCGGCATGCGGCGCCGCCTCGACCTCGCCGCGTCGATGATCCTCGCCCCGGCGGTCCTCTTCCTGGACGAGCCGACGACGGGACTCGATCCCCGCAGCCGGGGTGAAGTCTGGGAGTCGGTAAGGGCGTTGGTCGCCAGCGGTACGACCGTACTGCTGACCACGCAGTACCTGGAGGAGGCCGACAAGCTGGCCTCGCACATCACCGTCATCGACCAGGGGCGGTCCATCGCCGACGACACCCCGGACGGGCTGAAGAACCTCGTCGGCGGTGACCGTATCGAGGTCGTGGTCGCCGAGCGGTCCGACATCCCGCGCGTGGTGAAGGTGGTCGCCCGTGTCTCGGACGGTGAACCCGAGGCCGACGAGACCGAACTGCGCGTGCACGCGCCGGTGACCGACCGGGTGTCCGCGCTCACCGAGGTCGCCCGCACCCTCCAGGACGAGGGCGTGCCGGTCGAGGACATAGGGCTGCGCAGGCCCAGCCTGGACGACGTGTTCCTGCGGCTGACCGGACACCGTACGGAGAAGACCGAGAAGGAGGCCGCGAAGTGAGCGCTCTCGACCTGACCGGGCACCCCACCCGCAGCCGCACCTACTGGGCACTCGCCGACTGCTGGAACATCGTCCGCCGCGGCCTCACCCACTACCAGCGCCAGCCCGTCAACATCGCCTGGCAGCTGGGCTTCCCGATCCTGTCCGTCCTCCTCTACGGCTATGTCTTCGGCAGCGCCATGAAGGTGCCCGGCGGCGGGAACTACCAGGACTTCCTGATGCCGGGCATGTTCGTGATGACCATGGCCTTCGGCTTCATCAACACGGCGACCGTCGTGGTGTACGACTCCACCAAGGGCGTCATCGACCGGTTCCGCTCCATGCCGATGGCCTCCTCCGCGGTCGTCGCCGGACGCGGCGTGACCGACCTCGTCGTGGCCTGCGCGGAACTCGGCATCATGATGCTGACGGCCTTCGCGATGGGCTGGCGCCCGGACGGCGGCTTCGGCTTCCTCGCGGCCTTCGGACTGCTGTTGTGGCTGCGGTTCGCGCTGATCTGGATCGGCGTGTGGCTGGGCCTGCTCGTACCCAACCCCGAGGCGGCGGGCGGACTCTTCGCGGTCGCCTTCCCGCTGACGATGATCTCCAGCATCTTCGTCGCCCCGCAGCTGATGCCGGACTGGCTCGGCTGGGTCGCGGCCTGGAACCCCATCTCCTCCACGGCGGCGGCCACCCGCGACCTCTTCGGCTCACCGGGCGCGACCGGCGACTCCTGGGTGGAGCAGCACGCGCTGCTGATGGCGGGAGTGTGGCCGGTGATCCTCACGCTGATCTTCCTGCCGCTCGCGGTGCGGCGGTTCCAGAAGCTCAGCCGCTGAGGTGGGCATCCCTCGTCCTCCGGCGGGAGACTGAAGGTGACGAACCTGGAGGAATCATGACAGCGGTGACGAAGGAAGGTACCGCGGTCGCCCTGGAGGGCGAGGGCGTGGAACTGCGCAAGACCACCATCGGCGGAGAGATGAGCGTCGCGTTCGTCCGGCTGCCGAAGGGCACGGACATGGCGCCGGCCCTGAAGGGCCTGCCCGATGACATGTGCCAGTGCCCCCACTGGGGCTACCTGTTCTCGGGCCGTCTGCAGATGCGGACCCCCGAGGGCGAGGAGACCTATGAACCGGGGCAGGCGTTCTACTGGGCACCCGGTCACGTTCCGCTGGCGCTGGAGGACTGCGAGTACATCGACTTCTCGCCGACGGCCGAGTTCGACCAGGTCATCGACCATGTGAAGTCCCAGATGGTGTGATCAGGCCGTACGACGATGAGGGGCGCCCGGAAAGTTCCGGGCGCCCCTCATCCTCGTACGGCTGCGATCAGAGCTTCTCGATCACGTAGTCGATGCACTTGGTCAGCGCCTCGATGTCGGCCGGGTCGATCGCCGGGAACATCGCGACGCGCAGCTGGTTGCGGCCGAGCTTGCGGTAGGGCTCGGTGTCGACGATGCCGTTGGCGCGCAGGACCTTGGCGACGGCGGCGGCGTCGATCTCGTCCGTGAAGTCGATCGTGCCGATGACCGCCGAGCGCTTGGCCGGGTCGGTGACGAAGGGGTTGGCGTACTTGATGTCCTCGGCCCAGCCGTACAGCGTGCGGGCGGAGGTGGCGGTGCGGCGGACCGCCCAGTCCAGGCCGCCCTGGCCGTTGATCCACTCCAGCTGGTCGTTCAGGAGGAAGAGGGTGGCGAGGGCGGGGGTGTTGTACGTCTGGTTCTTGCGGGAGTTGTCGATCGCCGTGGGGAGGCTGAAGAACTCCGGGATGTGGCGGCCGGACGCGTGGATGCGCTCGGCGCGCTCGATCGCGGCGGGGGAGAAGACGCCGATCCACAGGCCGCCGTCGGAGGCGAAGGACTTCTGCGGGGCGAAGTAGTAGACGTCGGTCTCGGACACGTCGACCGGGAGGCCGCCGGCACCCGAGGTGGCGTCGACCAGGACGAGGGCGCCCTCGTCGGCACCGGCCACCCGCTTGATCGGCATGGCGACACCGGTGGACGTCTCGTTGTGGGTGAAGGCGTAGACGTCGACGCCCTCCGCCGCGACCGGCTCCGGGTGCGTGCCCGGGTCGGTGGAGATGACGTCCGGCTCGGCGAGCCAGGGGGCGAGCTTGGCGGCCTTGGCGAACTTGGAGGAGAACTCGCCGAAGGTGAGGTGCTGGGACTTGTTCTCGATCAGGCCGTGGGTCGCGATGTCCCAGAACGCGGTCGAGCCGCCGTTGCCGAGGACGACCTCATAGCCCTCGGGCAGCTGGAACAGGTCGCGCACGCCCTCGCGCACCTTGCCGACCAGGTTTTTCACCGGGGCCTGGCGGTGGGAGGTGCCCATGAGAGAGGCGCCGGTGGCGGCCAGCGCGTCCAGCGCTTCCGTCCGCACCTTGGAGGGGCCAGCGCCGAAACGTCCGTCGGCGGGCTTGATGTCAGCGGGAATCTGGATCTCAGCCACGGGGTGAGGTTAGCCGGTGGGGGAAACCTGGGTGAAACCTCGTCCGTCGGGTGAGACGGCGTTTGGGTGACCGTCCCTGGGGGCTGCCGCCCCCAGACCCCCGCTTCGGCCTGAACGGCCTCGTCCTCAAACGCCGGACGGGCTGGATTGCCGGACGTCGGCTGGTTTGCTGGAGGAATGAGGGATCTAGAGGCTGCGCTGCGTTCCGTCGTCCGTGGCGAGGTCGGGTTCGACGTCACCTCGCGGGCGCTGACCACCATGGACGCGTCCAACTACCGGCGTGTCCCCTTGGGTGTGGTCGCACCACATGACGCTGACGACGTCGCCGCCGTGCTGGAAGTGTGCCGGGACCACATGGTGCCGGTGGTGGCCCGGGGTGGAGGTACCTCCATCGCCGGACAGGCCACCGGTACCGGCATCGTGCTGGACTTCACCCGTCACATGAACCGGCTCGTGTCCCTGGACCCCGAGGCCCGCACCGCCGTCGTCCAGCCCGGCCTCGTCCTCGACCGCCTTCAGGACGCCGCCGCCCCGCACGGCCTGCGCTTCGGGCCCGACCCCTCCACCCACAGCCGGTGCACGCTCGGCGGAATGATCGGCAACAACTCCTGCGGCTCGCACTCGGTGGCGTGGGGGACCACCGCGGACAGCGTGCGGGAACTGTCCGTGCTCACCGCGCGCGGCGAGCGACTGCGGCTCGGGCAGGGGTGGGCCGGGGCGCCGGAGGGGCTACGGGCCCTGGTGGACGGTGAGTTGGCGAGGCTGCGGACCGGATTCCCGGACCTGCCCCGCCGTATCTCCGGATACGCGCTGGACGCGCTGCTGCCCGAGAAGGGCGCCGATGTCGCCCGTTCCTTCTGCGGCAGCGAGGGCACCTTGGGCGTCCTCACCGAGGCGGTCGTACGACTGGTGGAGGCGCCACGCGCGCGTGCGCTGGCCGTGCTGGCGTACGCCGACGAGAGCGCGGCGGCGGAGGCGGCGGCCGGGCTGCTGCCGTACGGGCCGCTCACGGTGGAGGGGATGGCGGCGGACCTGGTGCCGTCGGCGACCGCGCTGCCCCGGGGCGGGGCCTGGCTGTTCGTGGAGACGGGCGGGTCGGACACGGCGGAGGCACGCGCGCGTGCGGAGGCGATCGTGCGGGCCGCCGATGTCGTGGACGCGCTGGTGATGACCGATCCGGCCGGGCAACGGGCGCTGTGGCGCATCCGGGAGGACGCGAGCGGTACGGCCACCCGGATGCCGGACGGCAGCGAGGCCTGGCCGGGCTGGGAGGACTGCGCGGTGCCGCCCGAGCGACTGGGCGCATATTTGCGGGACTTCAGGGGGCTGCTGAATGCTCACGGGCTGCGCGGGACGCCGTACGGGCACTTCGGGGACGGCTGCATCCACGTCCGGATCGACTTCGACCTCTTCTCCGACGCGGGGATCGGCCGCTTCCGGCGCTTCTCGGAGGAGCTGGCCGAGATCGTCGTGGCGCACGGCGGCTCGCTGTCGGGGGAGCACGGGGACGGGCAGGCGCGGGCGGAACTGCTGCCGAAGATGTACGGGGAGGAGATGGTGGGGCTCTTCGAGCGGGCGAAGGGGGTCTGGGACCCGGACGACCTGCTCAACCCGGGCATGCTGGTCCGGCCGGCGGCGCTGGACACCAACCTCCGCTTCTCCGTCCTGCCGCGCGAGCCGGTGGACGTCGTGTTCGGCTACCCGTCCGACGGCGGCGACTTCTCGGCGGCGGTACGGCGGTGCGTGGGGGTCGCCAAATGCCGTACGACGTCGGTGTCCGGGCCTTCCGTCATGTGCCCGTCCTTCCGGGTGACCGGCGAGGAACAGCACTCCACACGCGGGCGTGCCCGGCTGCTGCACGAGATGCTGGCGGGCGAGCTGGTGACCGACGGCTGGCGCTCCGAGGAGGTCCGGGACGCGCTGGATCTGTGCCTGTCCTGCAAGGGGTGCCGGTCGGACTGCCCGGTCGAGGTGGACATGGCCACGTACAAGGCGGAGTTCCTGCACCACCACTACGCCGGGCGGCGCCGCCCGGCCGCGCACTACAGCATGGGGTGGCTGCCGGTGTGGCTGCGGGCGGTTACGCGCACGGCGCCGGTGGTCAATGCCCTTGCTTCCCTACGGCCGTTGGCCCGGGTCGCGAAACGGCTGGGCGGGATCGCGCCCGAACGGGAGATTCCGCGGCTGGCGACGGAGACGTTCAGCCGGTGGTGGGGGCGGCGGGTCAAGGAGCGGGCCGGACGGGTGCTGAGGCCGGTACGGGAAGGGGACGCCTCCTTCGGCGACGGCCTCCACACCGTCGCCCTGCTCTGGCCGGACACCTTCACCGAGCATCTGTCGCCGACGGTGGGGCAGGCGGCCGTACGGGTCCTGGAGGCGGCGGGGATCTCGGCGGTGCTGCCGCCGACGAGGACGATGGCGGGGCGCCGGGGGCGGGTCTGCTGCGGACTGACGTATGTGTCGACGGGCCAACTCGACCGGGCACGGCGGGTGGTGGGCCGTACGCTCGACCTCCTGGAGCCCTTGCTGGACCGGCCCGTACCTGTCATCGTCCTGGAACCCAGCTGCGCGGCAGCCCTGCGCTCCGACGTCCCCGAACTCCTCCCCGACGACCCCCGCGCCCACCGCCTCGCCGACCGCGTCCTGACCTTCGCGGAGGCCCTGGAGCAGCTGGCGCCCGACTGGACGCCGCCCCGCGTGGACCGTCCGGTGGTCGGCCAGACCCATTGCCACCAGCACGCGGTGCTGGGTGACGCGGCGGATCGGCGGTTGCGTCAATTGGCTGGCTTGGAGGGTGAGTTGAGCGGAGGCTGCTGCGGTCTCGCGGGCAACTTCGGCTTCGAGAAGGGGCACTTCGGGGTGTCGGTGGCGTGCGCGGAGGAGCAGTTGGTGCCGGCGGTGCGGGGCGCGGGTGAGGGGGCGGTGGTGCTGGCGGACGGGTTCTCCTGCCGGACGCAGTTGGGGGAGGTGACGGGGGTGCGGGGGCGGCATGTGGCGGAGGTGTTGGCGGAGGCTTTGGATGTGCTTCCGCGAGGTGCCGGTTCAGGCCGCGGCTGAGGGGGTTAGTAACTGCTCGCTGAGAGGCGTGCAGAAGGTCGCTTTAGCTCGATCGTGTGATGGTCCGCTTGCAGGCTTGCGGCGCCCTGGACCATCCGGGTTAACGTGGTCGTGCGATCTGGGACGCCGAGTTCGGCGCCAGCGTGCGGGGCCCCTGCTCCACCGGAGTGATGGTTCAGGGCCTCCCCGTCGCCACTGGCCGTGCTCATCTGGCCAGGTCGTACAGGGAACTGGCCTCCCGGGCTCGGACCACGCACAGGATGCGTGTCGCCGCCCCGGGGTCGAGTACGCCGGGGACCAGTGCGCCCAAGACCGTTCGGGGCGTGCGGCTGAATGGGCCACTCCTGTTCAGTCCAAAGGAACGGTGCAGGCCGACCAGGATCCGTCGGCCGGATGCCGCGAGTTGTTCCGTGGCGGCGAGCAGCAGCTCCGTGCCGGGCGCGGAGCCACCGGTGTCGTCGGGGCGGGTGACGCTGGTGAGCACCAGGACGAGGCCCGGCTCAGGCCGGTGTTCCGGCAGCGTGTCGGTCTGGGGTGAGCCGACCACGCGGATCCGGCGCCGCGTGCCCAGGTACCCGGCGAAGGCCCGCGCCTCGGCGGGCGACGAGGAGGTGATCGTACGCAGCCGGGGGCGCAACTGCCGTGCTCCGGGCGCCTCTTGAGGTCCCAGATACCAGCGAACTCGCCGCCAGCGGCAGCCGCGCGAACCGCTCGGTACATTCGAGCGACCAGTCGCCGGCACCGGTCACCACCAGCAGGTCCGCTGCGGGCGCCGTGCCCGGCGTCGCCACCGGCACCGGGTCCCCGGGCGTGATGCGCGACAGGTCGGGCACCAACTGGGTCACCGACCAGCGCCGCCGCCCGGTCTCGGCGAGGAGCGGCCGGATGTGGTACGTGCCCCAGGGCTCGTTGGTGGCGATCAGCACCCGCAGCCGCCGACGGTGACGGGGCGGCGTGGCGAAGGCGGGCTGACGGGTGCTCGCGGCGAGGGCAAGACCGGCCACTGCGGCGGCTCCTCCGCGGAGCACGGCGCGGCGGGACAGGAGGGGCGGGAGAGGTGGGAGGGGCTGCGCCGGGGGCTGGGTCACCGGCTCACGGTCTCAGCCCGCTCCGTACCGGTCAGGACTTTCACCAGAGGCCCGGAGTGCGTCAATGCGGTGTTTCCGCTTCCGCTCTCCGATGGACACGGGGGCGCAGCGATCGCCCGTCTCGGCATGAAAGACAGTGGCATAACGAGTTCACACGCCTGACGGAGTCCACTACCCTGGACCGAGCAGTGCATCATGCTGAACGAAATGATGAACGAACCCCGAGCTGATCCTCTGGAAGGCCCCGTGAGCACCCCCAGCGCCGCCGCCCCGTCCGACCCGACCTCGGTTGCCGCTCCCGTGACGGATCATGGGCCCGCTCCGGCGGGTGCCCCGCGCCGCTGGGGCTCCCTGGGCTCCATCGGCCTGGTGCTGTCCGCGGGCATCTCCGTGCAGTTCGGCGGCGCCCTCGCGGCGAGCCTGATGCCGCGGGCCGGGGCGTCCGGGGTGGTGACCCTGCGGCTGGTGGCCGCCGCGCTGGTCCTGCTCGTCGTCTGCCGGCCGCGGCTGCGCGGGTACACGCGTGCGGACTGGGGCACGGTCGTCGTCTTCGGCATCACGATGGCCGGGATGAACGGGCTCTTCTACCAGTCCATCGACCGCATCCCCCTGGGCCCGGCGGTAGCCCTGGAAGTCCTGGGCCCCCTGGCGCTCTCGGTCGCCGCCTCCCGCCGGGCGGTCAACCTCGTCTGGGCGGCTCTCGCCCTCGCCGGTGTCTTCCTCCTCAGCGGCGGAGGCTTCGGCGGCCTCGACCCCGTCGGTGTCCTGTTCGCCCTGGGTGCCGGTGCCATGTGGGCGGCGTACATCGTCTTCAGCGCCCGTACGGGGCGCCGCTTCCCGCAGGCCGACGGGCTCGCCCTCGCGATGGTGGTCGCGGCGCTGGTGTTCCTCCCGCTGGGCATCGCCGAATCCGGCGCGAAGCTCCTCGACCCCACGACGATCGCCCTCGGCTCGGCGGTGGCGGTCCTCTCCTCCGTCCTCCCCTACACCCTCGAACTCGTCGCCCTGCGCCGTCTCCCGGCCTCCACCTTCGCGATCATGATGAGCCTGGAACCGGCCATCGCCGCGACGGCCGGCTTCCTCGTCCTGAACCAGGCCCTGACCGCCACGGAGTCGGCGGCGATCGCGCTGGTGATCGCTGCGAGCATGGGGGCGGTGCGGACTCAGGTGGGGCGGGGGAAGGCGAAGTCGCCGGACACCTTGGGCAGTTGACGCCTCGCCCGCCCGTCGGCATCTCGTACATTCTGCGCATTGTCAGCGGCAGTCGGCAGCCTCACGCTGAGCTGTCATGGACAACGGAACACCGGGCGCGCACGTCGGTGAACCACCCCCGCCGGGGCCGGTCGAACTGGTCGAACTGGTCATACCCGGCACCGGTGTCGTGGACCGCGAGGAGGTTCTCCGGCCGCCCGGGGTACGCCAGGTGAGCGGGGACGACAGCGCGGGCTGGTACCGGCCCGCAGAGGAGGGCACGGACGGGCCGCGCACCCTGCGGGAGGTGTACGACTGGCCCCGGCTGCTGATCGGCGGGGCCGGCCGGGCCGCCTGGCTCTTCCTCCTGCCGTTTCTCGTGATCAACCTGGTGACGTGGATGCAGCCACGCTTACCGGAACGCTCATGGCAGGGCTCCCTGTACAGCTTCGGGGCGCGGCTGCTCGGACTCTCCCTGACCGTGATGCTGGTCGGCGTCTTCGGGCAGGCGGCCATGGACCAGGTCGTCTGGCAGTGCGGAGCCGAGACCGCCGACTGCGTCTCGGGGAACTTCGCGGTGACCGCGGCTCGGAAACTGGACACCGGGGCGGGCCTGGCCCTTGCGTCCCTCGCGCCGCTGATCGTCGGCACCCTGATGGCGTTCAGCGCCCGGGACGCCAAACGCGAGTACCGCCCGGTGCTCAGGACCGCCTCGTGCGAGACCTACGAGCAGGCCGAGGAACGGGACCGGCACCGGCGCAACGGACACAGCACCCGGCGGCCCCTGGAGGTCCGCGGCTTCTGGGAGCACAACACGCGGGCGAAGGGCCTGACGACACGGCACCTGTGTGCGGGACTGCTCACCGTGGCCATGCTGCTCATCGTCCCGCCGCTCCAGTACGACCTGCGCGAGGGCGACGCCACCCCGGCCCTGACCGTGTTCGTGTTGACCTTGGTCATGGCCCTCCTCGTGGTGATCGACGGCCCGTACTTCCGCGCCACCTACGTCCAGCGCGACGGAACCATGGGCAGTCCACGGCGCAGGCTCCGATGGCCCCTGCGGTACGCGAAGTCCGCTGTCGGCGCCTGCTCACTGGTGACGATCGCCGCCATGCTGTGCTGCGCGGTGCCGTCCCGGGACTGGGACGCCGCCCGCGAACGCTCCACGATGCTGCCCGGCATGGGGGCGGAGGCGAACTGCGTGGTGATCGCCCAGGGCGTCGGCCTCGTGCTCATGGTCATCGCCTGTCTCGCCATGGTCCGCGGAGAGACCGGTTCGGCGTCCAGGACGACCCTGTACGGGCTGCTGGGGCCCGTGGTGGGCGTGCTGGCCTGCTTCACGGGCTGGCTGTACACCGCCGCGTTCTCCCTGTGGCTCCAGGGCTGGCTCACCCCCGACGGTGACCCGTACGCGACCCTCATCCCACGGGCCGTCCAGGTGGTCGCGGCGGCCTTCCCGCTGGTCGTGCTGATCGGGGTGGCGGTGGGCGCCATCGCCGCCGCGTGCACGGCCCTGCGCCACCCCTGGCGACGGGGCCTCACACCTCCGGACCCAGAACCCCGCACGGACCCCGACGACAACCTCGACAACGAACGCCAGTGGAGAAGACTGCGGTTCGCGGAGCACGCCGGAGTCCGCGCCCTGATCTGGTACGACCGCGGCCTGGCCACCCTCGCGGTCCTGGTCGTCGTCCTGACCTGCGCCATGTACGGGGCCTACTGGGTCGGCGACGGCTCCTGGCTGGCGGGCGTACGGGACGTCATGGTCGACGTACTACAGCAGTTGACGACACTCGGAGCCGTCATCCTCGTGGGTCTCGTCGCGGTGGCCGTGTTCGCCGTACGAGCCATCGTGCTGCGGCCCGAGATGCGCCGGAACGCGGGGCTGGCCTGGGCGTTCGGCGCGTTCTGGCCGCGCGCCGCGCACCCGTTCACCCCGGCGGCCTGGGCGGTGCGCACCGTCCCCGAACTCGTGCACCGGATCGAGCACCTGCTGGACGAGAGCGACCGCCGCCGCATGCTGATCCAGGCACACTCCATGGGATCCGTGATCGCCGTGGCGGCCCTGTGGCAGGTACGGCCCGACCTGCGCTGGCGCATCGCCCTGCTGACCACGGGCAGTCCGGTCGGTGTGGTGTTCCAGCGCCACTACCCCGGCTACGCGCCCGCCGACTCGATCCACGCCCTGGACACCCTGCACGCCTGGATCAACATCCACCGCACGACCGACGTACTGGCGGGACCCGTCGTCGGGGGCGCGGGGGAGAACGGCGGATTCGAGGACGTGGAGTGGAAGGACGGGGCGGACCCGACAGCCGAACCCGTCACGGCGGACCCAGGACGCACCACGGGCCAGCCCGTCTTCTGGCCCCTGGAACGCCACCTCGGCTACCGCCGCGCGCCGCGACTCCGCCCGATCCGCAGACGCCTCCTCGACGGCCTCGCCGAGGCGCAGCCGCCACCGCCTCCGGCCGTCCCGCCTTCACGCGTCAGCGGAGGACACCGCCCCCGGCTGCCGTCACGAAGTGAGCGAAGGCTCCGGGGGTGACGGAGAGGACACCCCGAAGAGCAAAACCCCAGGTGACCGAACCCCACCTTGGGGACACATCTGCCCATCACCTCATCACCTGGCCCCCTGTGAGAGGCTCGGTGGGAGTAATAATGCAAGCACGCTTGCTTGTTTCTGGTCGCGCTGCCATCCTCGCCCCATGGCCGACCCCACGCCCGTCATCGACGATCTGTGCGCCGAGAGCGACGAACTCGACCTGCTCGTGGCGAAGTTGAGCCCCGAGCAGTGGGAGCTCGCGACCCCCGCCCCAGGCTGGACCGTCGCTCACCAGATCGCCCACCTCGCCTGGACCGACCACTCCGCCCTGCTGGCGGTGACCGATCAGGACGCCTTCTCACGCGAGGTCGAGAAGGCGCTGGCCGCGCCCGGCGACTTCGTGGACAACGGAGCGGAGGAGGGTGCCGGGAAGCCTCCCGCGCGGCTGCTCGCGTACTGGCGCGCGGGACGTGAGGACCTGGCCGACGCCCTGCGGGCCGCCCCCGAAGGCGCCCGCTTCCCCTGGTACGGCCCGCCCATGTCCACCGCCTCCATGGCCACCGCCCGCCTCATGGAGACCTGGGCCCACGGCCTGGACGTGGCGGACGCACTCGGCGTGACCCGCACCCCCACCGACCGGCTGAGCCACATCGCCCGTCTCGGCGTCCGGACCCGCGACTACTCCTTCGGCGTGCACGGACTGACCCCGCCCTTCGAGGAGTTCCGCATCGAACTCACCGCCCCTTCGGGTGAGTTGTGGGTCTACGGCCCCGAGAACGCCACCGACCGCGTCACCGGCCCCGCCCTCGACTTCTGCCTCCTGGTCACCCAGCGAGCCCACCGCACCGACCTGGCCCTGCGCACCGAAGGCGCCGACGCCGACCGCTGGCTCGACATCGCCCAGGCCTTCGCGGGCCCACCGGGCAGCGGACGCCCGCCGAAGGGGGAAGCGGGGTGAGCACTCTCCGTATCGGCAACGCCTCCGGCTTCTACGGCGACCGCTTCGACGCCCTGCGCGAGATGCTCACCGGCGGCGAACTCGACGTCCTCACCGGCGACTACCTCGCCGAACTCACCATGCTCATCCTGGGAAGGGACCGGCTGAAGGACCCGAGCGCCGGTTACGCCCGCACCTTCCTCCGCCAGCTGGAGGAGTGCCTCGGCCTCGCCCACGAGCGCGGCGTCAGGATCGTCACCAACGCGGGCGGCCTCAACCCCGCCGGACTCGCCGACCGCGTGAGGGAGTTGGCCGACCGGCTCGGCATCCCCGTCCGCGTCGCCCACGTCGAGGGCGACGACCTCACCGCCCAACACCCCGGCAGCCTCGCCGCCCACGCCTACCTCGGCGGCTTCGGCATCGCGGCCTGTCTGCGGGAGGACGCCGACATCGTGGTCACCGGGCGGGTGACGGACGCGGCCCTGGTCATGGGGCCCGCCGCCGCGCACTTCGGGTGGGGGCCCAGGGAGTACGACCGGCTGGCGGGGGCCGTCGTCGCCGGGCACGTGCTGGAGTGCGGGACGCAGGCGACCGGCGGGAACTACTCGTTCTTCCAAGAGGGGGACGTCCGACGCCCCGGCTTCCCCCTCGCCGAGCTCCACGAGGACGGCACGGCGGTCATCACCAAGCACCCCGGCACCGGCGGCTTCGTCGACGTCGGCACGGTGACCGCGCAGCTCCTGTACGAGACGGGCGGCGCCCGGTACGCCGGGCCCGACGTCACCGCCCGCCTCGACACGGTCCGCCTCACCCAGGACGGCCCCGACCGCGTCCGTATCGACGGCGTACGCGGCGAGGCCCCGCCCTCGACCCTCAAGGTCGGCCTCAACCGGCTCGGCGGCTTCCGCAACGAGGTCGCCTTCGTGCTGACCGGGCTCGACATCGAGGCCAAGGCCGACCTCGTACGGGAGCAGATGACGGACGCGCTGGCCAAGTCCCGGCCCGCCGACGTCCGCTGGGACCTCGTCCGCACCGACCACCCCGACGCCGACACCGAGGAGACCGCGAGTGCGCTGCTGCGGCTCGTCGTACGGGACCCCGACCAGGAGGCCGTGGGACGGGTGCTCAGCGGGGCCGCCATCGAGCTCGCGCTCGCGAGCTACCCCGGCTTCCATGTGCTCGCCCCACCTGGCAAGGGCGCGCCTTATGGGGTCTTCGAGGATGTGTACGTCCCCCATGGCGCCGTCCCCCATGTGGCGGTCCTCCATGACGGACGGCGGGTTCCTGTGGCACCGGCCCAGGACACCGTCGTACTCGAAGAAGTGCCGGAGCCACCGCCGCCCGAGCCTCTCCCTCCGGGGCCCATGCGCCGTGCTCCTCTCGGTCTCGTCGCCGGCGCCCGCAGCGGCGACAAGGGCGGGAACGCGAACGTGGGTGTCTGGGCCCGGACCGACGAGGCCTGGCGCTGGCTCGCGCACACGCTGACCGTCGACCGATTCCGCGAGCTCCTCCCGGAGACCGCCGACCTGCCTGTCAGCCGGCACCCGCTCCCCAACCTCCGCGCCCTCAACTTCGTCGTCGAGGGAATCCTCGGCGAAGGCGTCGCCGCCCAGCATCGTTTCGATCCGCAGGCCAAAGCCCTCGGCGAATGGCTGCGCTCCCGCCACCTGGACATCCCGGAGGCCCTCCTGTGACGGTTCTCAGCACGGCCCTCGACCTCGCCGGCGCGGACTACCGGGCGAACCGCGAGGCCATGCTCGCCAAGCTCGCCGACCTGGACGCCGAGCACGCGAAGGCGCTCGCCGGGGGCGGCCCGAAGTACGTCGAGCGGCATCGCAAACGCGGCAAACTCCTCGCCCGCGAGCGCATCGAGCTGCTCCTCGACCCCGACACGCCCTTCCTGGAGCTGTCGCCGCTGGCCGCCTGGGGCAGTGACTACACGGTCGGCGCCTCCCTCGTCACCGGCATCGGGGTCGTCGAGGGCGTGGAGTGCCTGATCACCGCCAACGACCCGACCGTGCGCGGGGGTGCCAGCAACCCCTGGAGCCTGAAGAAGGCTCTGCGCGCGAACGACATCGCGCTCGCCAACCGGCTGCCGTGCATCAACCTGGTCGAGTCCGGCGGCGCCGACCTCCCGTCCCAGAAGGAGATCTTCATCCCGGGCGGCGCCATCTTCCGCGACCTCACCCGGCTCTCCGCCGCCGGAATCCCGACCCTCGCCGTCGTCTTCGGGAACTCGACCGCCGGCGGCGCGTACATCCCCGGCATGTCCGACCACGTGATCATGGTCAAGGAGCGCGCGAAGGTGTTCCTCGGCGGGCCGCCCCTGGTGAAGATGGCCACCGGCGAGGAGAGCGACGACGAGTCCCTGGGCGGCGCCGAGATGCACGCGCGCGTGTCGGGCCTCGCGGACTACTTCGCCGTGGACGAGCAGGACGCGCTCCGGCAGGCGCGACGCGTCGTCGCCCGGCTCAACCACCGCAAGGCATACGGCGATCCGGGCCCGGCCGAGCTGCCCAAGTACGACGCGGACGAACTGCTGGGCATCGTCCCCGGCGACCTGCGCACCCCCTTCGACCCGCGCGAGGTGATCGCCCGGATCGTCGACGCCTCCGACTTCGACGAGTTCAAGCCGCTGTACGGGACCAGCCTCGTCACCGGCTGGGCGACGCTCCACGGCTACCCCATAGGGGTGCTGGCGAACGCCCAAGGGGTCCTCTTCAGCGAGGAGTCGCAGAAAGCCGCCCAGTTCATCCAGCTCGCCAACCAGCGCGACATCCCGCTGCTCTTCCTGCACAACACCACCGGCTACATGGTCGGCAAGGAGTACGAGCAGGGCGGCATCATCAAGCACGGCGCGATGATGATCAACGCGGTCAGCAACTCGACGGTGCCGCATCTGTCCGTGCTCATGGGAGCGTCGTACGGCGCCGGGCACTACGGCATGTGCGGCCGCGCCTACGACCCCCGCTTCCTCTTCGCCTGGCCCAGCGCCAAGTCCGCCGTCATGGGCCCGCAGCAGCTCGCCGGCGTGCTGTCGATCGTCGCCCGTCAGTCGGCCGCCGCGAAGGGACAGCCGTACGACGAAGAGGGCGACGCGGCGCTGCGGGCGATGGTGGAGCAGCAGATCGAGTCCGAGTCCCTGCCCATGTTCCTGTCCGGGCGGCTGTACGACGACGGCGTCATCGACCCGCGCGACACCCGCACCGTCCTCGGCCTGTGCCTGTCGGCCGTCCACACCGCTCCCTACGAGGGCGCGCGCGGTGGCTTCGGCGTCTTCCGGATGTGACGGATATGAGGGATCGGGATCACATGATTGCGACTGTGCTCGTCGCCAACCGGGGCGAGATCGCCTGCCGGGTCTTCCGCACCTGCCGTGAGTTGGGAATCCGGACCGTCGCCGTGTACTCGGACGCCGACGAAAACGCCCTCCACGCGCGCGTGGCCGACACGGCGGTACGGCTGCCGGGGGCGGCGCCCTCCGACACGTATCTGCGCGGCGACCTGATCGTGAAGGCGGCACTCGCGGCCGGCGCGGACGCCGTGCACCCCGGCTACGGCTTCCTCTCCGAAAACCCCGGCTTCGCCCGCGCGGTCATCGACGCCGGCCTGACCTGGATCGGCCCGCCCCCGGAAGCGGTCGAGGCGATGGCGTCCAAGACGCGCGCCAAGGAGTTGATGGGCATCGAGCCCCTGCACGAGGTCACCGAGGCGGACCTGCCGGTGCTGGTGAAGGCGGCGGCGGGCGGCGGGGGCCGCGGGATGCGTGTGGTCCGGCGCCTTGAGGACCTGCCTGCGCAATTGGAGGGCGCCCGCGCCGAGGCCCACAGCGCCTTCGGCGACGGCGAAGTCTTCATCGAGCCCTACGTGGAGGACGGTCGGCACGTCGAGGTGCAGATCCTCGCCGACACACACGGCACCGTGTGGGCGCTCGGCACCCGCGACTGCTCCCTCCAGCGACGCCACCAGAAGGTCGTCGAGGAGGCCCCGGCGCCGGGTTTGAAACCCGAACTGACCAACTCCCTGTACGAGATGGCCGTACGCGCCGCCCGCGCCGTCGACTACGTAGGCGCCGGCACCGTCGAGTTCCTCGTCGCCGCCGACACACCGCACTTCCTCGAGATGAACACCCGCCTCCAGGTCGAACACCCCGTCACGGAAGCCGTGTACGGCATCGACCTCGTCGCCCTCCAACTCCGCGTCGCCGAAGGTCACGCCCTCGACATCGACCCCCCACGCGCGCGTGGCCACGCCGTCGAGGCCCGCCTGTACGCCGAGGACCCGTCCCGCGACTGGGCCCCGCAGACCGGCACCCTGCACCGCCTCGCCGTCCCCGACGGCATCCGCCTGGACACCGGCTACACCGACGGCGACACGATCGGCGTCCACTACGACCCCATGCTCGCCAAGGCAGTCGCCCACGCCCCCACGCGCGCGGAGGCCATCCGCAAACTCGCCGGCGCCCTCGAACGCGCCGCCGTCCACGGCCCACCCACCAACCGCGACCTCCTCGTCCGCTCCCTGCGGCACAAGGAGTTCACCACCGCCCGCATGGACACCGGCTTCTACGACCGCCACCTCCCCGAACTCACCGCCCTCACCCCCGACCCCCACGCCCCCCTCGCCGCAGCCCTGGCCGACACCCACACCCGCTCCCGCTTCGGCGGCTTCCGTAATCTCCCCTCCCAGCCCCACACCAAGCGCTACGAAATGGCGGGCGAGGAACACGAGGTCCAGTACCGGCACACCCGGACAGGCCTGGAGGCGGACGGAGTGCGGGTCGTCCACGCCGAAGCGCATCTGGTCGTCTTGGAAATGGACGGCGTACAGCGCAAGTTCGAGGTGACGCGCTACGGCGACGACATCTTCGTCAACACCACCGCCCTCAAGGCCCTACCCCGCTTCCCCGACCCGACGACCCAGCACGCACCGGGCTCCCTGCTCGCACCGATGCCGGGCACGGTGGTGCGGATCGCGGAGGGGGTGGCCGTAGGAGCGTCTGTGCGGGCTGGAGAGCCCCTTGTGTGGCTGGAGGCGATGAAGATGGAACACCGCGTGTCCGCGCCGACGACAGGAACGCTGAGCGCCTTGGACGTAGTACCTGGACAACAGGTAACAGTCGGCCAATTGCTGGCGGTAGTGCGAGAAACCTAAGGGGCGCGGGGAACTGCGCGACCAGCCACAACGAAACCCGCACCCGGAAGGAGTCCCATGCTCCCCACTCTGGAATCCGAAGAACAAAGAGCCCTACGAGCCGCAGTCGCCGCCCTAGGCACCCGCCACGGCCGCACCTACACCCGAGAAGACCTCTGGTCCGACGCAGGCAAACTCGGCTACCTGGGCGTCAATCTCCCCGAGGAATACGGAGGCGGAGGCGGCGGCATAGCCGAACTCTCCATCGTCCTGGAAGAACTCGGCGCCGCAGGCTGCCCCCTGCTCATGATGATCGTCTCCCCGGCCATCTGCGGCACCGTCATCGCCCGCTTCGGCACCGAGGCCCAGAAACGCGAATGGCTCCCCGCCCTCGCCGAAGGCAAACGCACGATGGCCTTCGGCATCACCGAACCCGACGCCGGCTCCAACAGCCACCGCATCACCACCACCGCCCGCCGCGACGGAGCCGACTGGCTGCTCACCGGCCGCAAAGTCTTCATCTCCGGCGTGGACATCGCCGAAGCGACCCTCATCGTCGGCCGCACCGAAGACGCCCGCACCGGCAACCTCAAACCCTGCCTGTTCATCGTCCCGAGAGACGCCGAAGGCTTCCAACGGCGGCAGATCGACATGGAACTCAACGCCGCGGAGAAGCAGTTCGAGCTGACCCTCGACGACGTACGACTCCCCGCCGACGCCCTGGTCGGCGACGAGGACGCAGGCCTCCTCCAGCTCTTCGCCGGCCTCAACCCCGAACGCATCATGACCGCCGCCTTCGCGATCGGCATGGGACGCTACGCCCTCGCCCAAGCCGTCACCTACGCGCGCGAACGCACCGTCTGGAAGGCCCCCATCGGCGCCCACCAGGCGATCGCGCACCCCCTCGCCCAGTCGCACATCGAACTCGAACTCGCCCGCCTGATGATGCAGAAGGCGGCCCATCTGTACGACGCCGGAGACGACACCGGCGCGGGAGAAGCCGCCAACATGGCCAAATACGCGGCCGGAGAGGCCTGCGTGAAAGCCGTCGACCAGGCCGTGCACACCCTCGGCGGAAACGGCCTCACCCGGGAATTCGGCCTCGCCTCGCTGATAACGGCGGCGCGCGTGTCTCGTATTGCCCCAGTGAGCCGGGAGATGATTCTCAACTACGTCTCCCACCAGACCCTGGGCCTGCCCAAGTCGTACTAGGCCGTCTTGGAGGAACGATGTTCCGCAGCGAGTACGCAGACGTCCCGCCCGTAGAACTCCCCATCCACGAAGCCGTGCTGGGCCGGGCCGCCGAGTTCGGCGACACACCCGCGCTGATCGACGGCACCAACGGCATGACCCTCACGTACGCGCAGGTGGACCAGTTCCACCGCCGTGTCGCCGCCGCGCTGGCCGAGGCGGGCGTCCGCAAGGGCGATGTGCTCGCCCTGCACAGCCCGAACACCGTCGCCTTCCCGACCGCGTTCTACGCCGCCACGCGCGCGGGGGCGTCCGTCACGACCGTGCACCCGCTGTGCACCGCCGAGGAGTTCGCCAAGCAGCTGCGCGACTCCGCCGCCCGCTGGATCATCACTGTCTCCCCGCTGCTGGAGACCGCCCGCAGGGCCGCCGAACTCGCGGGCGGCGTCGAGGAGATCTTCGTCTGCGACAGCGCGCCAGGACACCGGTCCCTCATCGACATGCTCGGCTCGACCGCCCCCGAACCACAGATCGACATCGACCCCGTGGAGGACGTGGCGGCCCTCCCGTACTCCTCGGGCACCACCGGCATGCCCAAAGGCGTGATGCTCACGCACCGCCAGATCGCCACCAACCTCGCCCAGCTCGAACCCGTCATGGGCGCGGGCCCCGGCGACCGCATCCTCGCCGTGCTGCCCTTCTTCCACATCTACGGGCTCACCGCGCTGATGAACGCGCCCCTGCGGCTGGGCGCCACCGTCGTCGTCCTGCCCCGCTTCGACCTGGAGACCTTCCTCGCCGCCATCCAGAACCACCGCATCACCGGCCTGTACGTCGCCCCACCGATCGTCCTCGCCCTCGCCAAACACCCGCTCGTCGCCGAGTACGACCTGTCGTCCCTGAAGTACCTCGTCAGTGCCGCCGCACCGCTCGACGCCCACCTCGCCGCGGCCTGCTCCCGGCGCCTGAACCTGCCGCCGGTCGGCCAGGCGTACGGCATGACGGAGCTGTCGCCCGGCACCCACGTCGTCCCCCTGAACGCCATGCACGACGCGCCCCCCGGCACCGTCGGCAAACTCATCGCCGGCACCGAGATGCGCATCGTCTCCCTCGACGACCCCGCCAAGGACGTCGGCATCGGCGAACCCGGCGAGATCCTCATCCGCGGACCTCAGATCATGAAGGGCTACCTGGGCCGCCCCGACGACACCGCCGCGATGATCGACACCGACGGCTGGCTGCACACCGGAGACGTCGGCCATGTCGACGCCGACGGCTGGCTGTTCGTCGTCGACCGCGTCAAGGAACTCATCAAGTACAAGGGCTTCCAGGTGGCCCCCGCCGAACTCGAAGCCCTCCTGCTCACCCACCCCGGCATCGCCGACGCCGCCGTCATCGGCGCCTACAACGACGAGGGCAACGAAGTCCCCCACGCCTACGTGGTCCGCCAGCCCACCGCCACCGACCTCTCCGAAGGAGAGGTCATGATGTACGTCGCCGAACGCGTCGCCCCCTACAAGCGCGTCCGGCACGTCACCTTCATCGACGGCGTACCGCGCGCCGCCTCCGGGAAGATCCTGCGCCGGGAACTGAGGGAGCGCACGTGACGTTGATCAGCCGTACGCGCGCGCGTGGCATCGAAACGATCGGCCTCGACTCCCCGCACAACCGCAACGCCCTGTCGGCGGCCCTCGTCGGCGAACTCGCGGACACGCTCACCGACTGCGGGAAGGACGGCGACATCCGCGCGGTCGTCCTCACCCACACCGGCAACACGTTCAGCGCGGGCGCCGATCTGCGCGACCCACCGCCCCCCGACGCACTCGTCGGCCTGCTCCGGCAGATCGTCGAACTGCCCAAACCCGTCGTCGCCCGCGTCACCGGACACGTCCGCGCGGGCGGCCTCGGACTGCTCGGCGCCTGCGACATCGCCGCCGCGTCGAACGAGGCGAGCTTCGCCTTCACCGAGGTACGGATCGGCGTGGCCCCCGCAGTCATCACCCTCCCGCTCCTGCCCCGCACCGACCCCCGCGCCCTCGCCCGCTACTACCTCACCGGCGAACGCTTCGACGCCGCGGAGGCGGCCCGTATCGGCCTGCTGACTGCTTCCGGCGACGACGCCGACGCCGTACTGGAACCCGTCCTCGACGGACTGCGCCGCGCCTCCCCACAGGCCCTGGCCGAGACGAAACAGCTGCTCACAGCTAGGGTGCTGGAAGCCTTCGACCGGGACGCGGCCGACCTCACCGCGCTCTCGGCCCGGCTGTTCGCCTCCGCCGACGCCCGCGAGGGCATGACGGCCTTCCTAGAACGACGGGAACCGCCATGGGTGCTCTGAGCACGGTCGACCGTGCACCCAAACAGGACCGCAGCCGGGCCACCCGGCAACGGCTCCTCGAAGCCGCCGTGGCCTGCCTCGCCGAACACGGCTGGGCAGGCTCCACCGTCTCCGTCGTCGCCGAACGCGCCGGCGTCTCCCGCGGCGCCGCCCAGCACCACTTCCCGACCCGCGAGGACCTGTTCACGGCGGCGGTCGAGTACGTCGCCGAGGAACGGTCCGGCGCCCTGCGAGCACTGTTCCCGCAGGACACGACGGTCGACCGGCGTACGGCGGTGTCGGCCCTGGTCGACCTCTACACCGGCCCCCTGTTCCGCGCAGCCCTCCACCTCTGGGTCGCCGCCTCCAACGAGGAGCAGCTCCGCCCGCGGGTCACCGAACTGGAGGCCCGCGTCGGCCGCGAGACCCACCGCATCGCGGTCGAACTGCTCGGCGCGGACGAGTCCCGGGCCGGCGTACGGGAGACGGTTCAGGGTCTGCTGGACATGGCGCGCGGCCTGGGCCTGGCCAATCTGCTCACCGACGACCGCCCGCGCCGGGAACGCGTGGTGGCGCAGTGGGCCGTACTGCTGGACGAGGTGCTCACGGACTGAGCCGCTCAACCCGCCAACTCCCGTCCGGCTCCGCCACATACCGCAACCGGTCGTGCAGCCGGTTCTCGCGTCCCTGCCAGAACTCCACGGACTGCGGAGCCACCCGGAAACCACCCCAGTGCGGCGGCACCGGTACCTGTTCGCCCTCCGGATAGCGGGCCGCCAACTCGGCGTACGAGGCGTCGAGATCGGCACGTGTGGCGATCACCGAGGACTGGGCGCTCGCCCACGCCCCGAGCTGCGAACCATGCGGCCGGGTACGGAAATAGGCGGCCGTCTCATCACGGCCGGTACGCCGCGCCACCCCGGACACGATCACCTGCCGGGCCATCGGATGCCACGGGAACAGCAGCGACACATACGGGTTCTCGGACAGATCACGGCCCTTGCGGGAGTCGTAATTGGTGTAGAAGACAAAACCCTGCTCGTCGAACTGCTTCAACAGCACCGTACGAGAACTGGGCCGCCCCTCACCGTCCGCCGTCGAAACGACCATCGCGTTCGGCTCGAACAGATGGGCCTGCGTCGCGGCCTGCCTGAACCAGCGCGCGAACTGCTCCACCGGCGTGCCGGCCAGATCGGACTCGGCCAGACCCTCGGCCCGGTACTGCTTGCGCATCAACGCGGGATCAAGGGGGACGGCGGACACAGCGTCACGATCGTTCACGCGGTCATCTTGCCGTATCCGCACGCGCCGTTCGCCACGGTGTCCTTCATCACTGAGTGGCACTGAGTGCCGCGAGACCTCCCCAAGGGTGACACTCGGAGATATCGTTCAGATGCCGTTCCGGTTGGGGTGACCGCCGACCGCACGGGGCATCACAGGGATGACGCCCAGGACCGCGAGTCTCCACAGCGCACCGACCGCGGATCCACCGGGCGGAACACCACCACGAACCACGAAAAGCACGGCAGCAACCCCACACCCCAGCCACCAAAGAACGAACAGAACTCTCGCAACATCACCCCCACAAGCCACACCACACACACCACCCGTCGCACACATCATGAGGAGCCGCCTGATGTCCGACTTCGTACCCGGACTCGAGGGAGTCGTCGCGTTCGAGACGGAGATCGCCGAACCGGATAAGGAGGGCGGCGCACTCCGGTACCGGGGCGTCGACATCGAGGACCTGGTCGGCCACGTCTCGTTCGGCAACGTCTGGGGCCTGCTCGTCGACGGCGCCTTCAACCCCGGCCTGCCGCCCGCCGAACCGTTCCCGATCCCCGTGCACTCCGGCGACATCCGCGTCGACGTCCAGTCGGCACTCGCCATGCTCGCCCCCGTCTGGGGCCTGAAACCACTGCTCGACATCGACTCCGCCCAGGCCCGCGAGGACCTCGCCCGCGCCGCCGTCATGGCCCTGTCCTACGTCGCCCAGTCCGCCCGCGGCCAGGGCCGGCCCATGGTCCCGCAGCGCGAGATCGACAAGGCCAACTCCATCACCGAACGCTTCATGATCCGCTGGCGCGGCGAGCCCGACCCCAAGCACGTGGCCGCCGTCGACGCGTACTGGACCAGCGCGGCCGAACACGGCATGAACGCCTCCACCTTCACCGCCCGCGTCATCGCCTCCACCGGAGCCGACGTCGCCGCCGCCCTCTCCGGCGCCGTAGGAGCCATGTCCGGCCCCCTGCACGGCGGCGCCCCCTCCCGCGTCCTCGGCATGATCGAGGAGATCGAGCGCACGGGCGACGCCGAGGCCTACGTCAAACAAGCCCTCGACAAGGGCGAACGCCTCATGGGCTTCGGCCACCGTGTCTACCGCGCCGAAGACCCCCGCGCCCGAGTCCTCCGCCGCACCGCCCGCGAACTGGGCGCCCCTCGCTTCGAGGTAGCCGAGGCTCTGGAGAAGGCGGCCCTGGCGGAGCTGCACAGCCGCCGCCCCGACCGAGTCCTCGCCACGAACGTCGAATTCTGGGCCGCCATCGTCCTCGACTTCGCCGAGGTCCCGGCCCACATGTTCACCTCCATGTTCACCTGCGCCCGCACGGCCGGCTGGTCCGCCCACATCCTGGAGCAGAAGCGCACGGGCCGCCTGGTCCGCCCCTCCGCCCGGTATGTCGGGCCGGGGTCTCGGGATCCGCGGGAGATCGAGGGCTACGGCGACATCGCGCACTGAGTCTCGTAGTCCCCACACGCAGACGACCCGCGAGCTCTGGTCCCTCCGCCTCTCGGCGGAGAAGCCGGCCGTACGTACCGGCGAGCTCGCGGGTCGGGTGACTGCGTTGGATTGGCCGGCTGCGTGTTTCGCGCACACGCTGGTCCGGCACCGCACTGAGTGTGGTGGCGGGCCGCTAGCCCGCAGCCACCTCTTCCGTCCGGTATGCATACATCTGCCGAACCACCTCCTTTCCGAAGTGACAGCAACACTAAGAAGCTGTTGGCCACGGATCAACCGGTTTTTCGGGATGTTGACGAACGCGATTCTGGCCGGAAGGCATAGCCGTATCCGTCGCCCCGCTGCAGGAGTCGCAGATTCCGGTGGAACACGTCGATCCGGCCCATCGGCGTCGTGACGCTGGGCCGTCCGCACGGACCGGGGCGCGGCCCGTCCATGTGCCCGCCCATTTACCGGCAGGCACGACGGCACGTACGAGAGCAACCGGACGACTGTGTTGTCACTCTCGTGGTCCAGACGTCCGACGCATGGCGCATCGAGGGTGTAGGAGTTCGCGGGCGCGGGCGGGGTGGCACGGCATGAGGGGCTGTCCGTCCTTGGAGAGGACGAAGACCCTGCTGCCGTGGCAGCGAGCTTGACGTGACGCCGACGGGCTCCGGGGCCCTGCCCGCCGGTCTCCCCTCGCCCATGTTCCCTTCCGGTGCCCCGCGCGGTGGCGGGGTGTCCGTGAGCCGTTTCGTCCCTGCTCCCAGGGTTGTCTGCTCCCACGGATTCCAGAGCAGGCTGCTGAGGAAGCACAGCCTGGTGGGTCTGCTCGCCTGCAGGAAACGTAGTCATCGAGGGCCCCGTCGGGGGTACGGAGCCGGCCATCTGCGGCTGCGCCGTGTGGGCGCGAGTGACTGGAGGCGATGACGCAGGCAGGCAGCGGGGCCCGAGGGCCCCGGCCGTGTGCCATCCGGGACGGTGCGTCAGAGCATGGCGAGCCGGTCCACCAGCAGCTCCGTCCTGCGCTCGGTGTCCTCCGGCGGGAGCCGTCCCGCTCGAGTCAGGGTGGCCAGTCCGTGCAGGGACGCCCAGAACGTCTCGGTGAACAGCTCCGGGCGCACGCCGTCCCCGGCGACTTCGGCGAGGCACTCCAGCAGCGCGGCGAAGGCGTCCTTCAACGGTTCGGGGGTGTCCTCCTGCGCGTACGCCAGGCCGCCGTCGAGCTGGAACAGGGCGTCGTAGACCGCCGGATGGCGTTCGGCGAAGGCGAGGTAGGCACGGGCCAGCGCGGTGACCCGGGCGCGGGGGCCGTCGGCGGCGGCGGTCGCGGCCCGCATCGCCACGGCCATCTCGGAAGCGCCCTGCAGGGCGACGGCGCCGATGATCTCGCGCTTGCCGCGGAAGTGGCTGTAGAGGACGGGCTGGCTGTATTCGATGCGTTCGGCGAGCCGCCGGGTGGTGACCGCGTCCCAGCCCTGCTGCTCGGCGAGTTCGCGGGCCGTCGCCACGATGAGGCGCTCGCGGCCCGCCCGCTCCCGCTCCTTGCGTTCCTTTACCGACATGATTCAACCCTAGCACCGCTAGACAAGCGAGCGATAGAAGGGCTAGCGTTGCCTCATCATCTAGCAGCGCTAGATCCCAGGAGGGGTCATCATGCTCAATGCACTCGAGGTCTTCACCATCGTGGTCGTCGGCGTGATGGTGGGGGTGGAGTTCTCCGTCCCCTTCTTCAGCAATCCGATCCTCAACGCACTCCCTGGCGACAACGGCCTGCGCGGCCGCGTCCACGGGGCCCGGCTGGGCGGCGCCGTGATGCCGTTCTGGTACATCGGCTCGCTCGTCCTCGTCGGGGTCTGGGTCGTCGCCGGATGGGACGACGATGGCACCGGCCTCGTCGTGACCGCCGCCGCGCTGCTGATCGTCAGCGTGCTCATGTCGATCCTGGTGCTCGTCCCGATCAACAACCGGGTCAAGACGTGGACAGCCGGCAGCCGGCCGGCCGACTGGAAGGAGCAGATGAAGCGCTGGGACCGCTGGCACTACGTCCGCGTCGCCGTCATCATCGCCGCCTTCGCCTGCCTGGCGGCCGCCCTCACCTGAGTCCGCGGACCGGCGCGGCGCCGGTGGCGCGCAATCCCCACCCGCCGGGCGGCAGCGGGCCACCGAAATCCCGACGTCCGGGCATGCAACTGCCGCTGAGAGTCCACACCTGCGATCGACCGGGCACCGAACTCGCCGATCGGCAGGTACGGCTCGGTGAACTCCCATTCCACGTCGGCCAGTTGCGCACGTGTCATGCAAGACATCTACCGGATCGAAGATCAGCGCGAGGGGAGCCTCCGCCATCTAGGGAAGCGACGGGCCGTCCTCGCGGGCAGCCACCTAGGATCTGCCCATGATCGCCGACCTGCAGTGCGTAGTGCTGGACTGCTCCGATCCCGCGGAACTCGCCGCGTTCTACCACTCCCTGCTGGGCGGGACAGTCAATCAGCGGGACAAGCGGTGGGCGCTCGGCGACGGCTGGGCGACACTGCACACGCCGTCCGGGCTCGTCCTTGCGTTCCAACGGGTGGCGGACTACCTGCCGCCGGTGTGGCCCGATCCTGCCCGGCCCCAGCAGTTCCATCTGGACTTCGGTGTCGCGGACCTGGACCAAGCCCAGCAGCAGGTGCTGGCTCGCGGGGCGACGGTCTTGGACGACGGTGCGGACGGGCGGAGCTGGCGCATCTATGCCGATCCGGCTGGGCATCCGTTCTGCCTGGTCCGCCACTGAAGGACGGGTGCGGCACCCGTCCCAAAGAACAACGTCACGCAGCGACGGCCGTATTGACACCGCGCTGGTCCAGACCGCACCGTGATCCGCAGCACATCGCCGCCGCGCGCCGCCACACCCGCCCCCGAAGGGACCCCGTATGAGCGACAGCCAGCCGTCCGGTCAGTTCTTCGATGCTGCGATCGGGCTGCTGCAACGGGTGCGGGACGAGGAGGGCGAGACGATCACGGCGGCCGGGGTGCTCCTCGCGGAGACGGTCGTCGCCGGTGGCCGGTTGTTCGCCTTCGGCGCGGGGCACTCCTCGCTGGCGGCGCAGGACGTCGTCTACCGGGCCGGCGGGCTCGCACTGATGAATCTGCTGGCCGTTCCGGGCGTCGTAGGAGTCGATGTCGTCCCGGCCACCCTCGGCTCCGCGCTGGAACGGGTCGACGGTCTCGCGAGCGCCGTGCTCGATACGTCTCCGGTCCGCGAGGGTGACGCCCTGGTGGTCATCTCACTGTCCGGCCGCAACGCGTTGCCCGTGGAGATGGCCATGAACGCCCGTGCCCTGGGCGTGAAGGTGATCGGCGTGACCTCGGTGGCGTACGCGTCGGAGACGAAGTCGCGGCACTCCTCGGGGACGTATCTGAAGGACCACTGCGACATCGTCCTCGACTCGAAGATCGCCGTCGGTGACGCGGAACTCACCCTCGACACCGTCCCGGCGCCCTTCGCCCCGGCCTCCACGGTCGTCACATCGGCCCTGCTCCAGGCGGTCATGGCCGAAGCGGCCGCCGCGCTGGCCGCGCGCGGTGTCGAGCCGCCGCTGCTGCGCTCCGGCAACGTCGACGGGGGCCATGACTGGAACGGGCGGGTGATGGAGGAGTACGGGGACCGGATCTTCTATCGCCGTTAGCCGGAAGCGCCCGGCCCAGCCGTTACGAACCGCCCGGCCCAGCCTTTACTCCGAACCCTCCGGCGGCCAGTCCCCGCGCACCGCCCCCGCCAGATCCAGCGCCCCCGCGATCCGTACGGCGACATCCTCCGCGTACGCCGCGTCGGGCCGTTCGAACGCGCTGCGTCCGGCCCCGCGCAGGAACGTCACGACGCCCAGCGTCCGCCCCCGGCTGCGCAGCACCGCGCACAGCGCGTGCACGGCGTCCGGTGGCCACTGCCGGGCCAGCGCCCAGGCGCGCGCCTGTTCGGCCGGTACGGTGCCGACGCTGGCCCGCACGGAGCCGCCCCGCTGAACGCACTGCAGGGCGGGGTGCCCCTCGCCGTAGCGGATGGGCAGGCCGGCCTGACCGGTGACCAGGCTGGGCCCGGGCGCGCCCGCGGGTGTGGCGGCGATGCGTACCAGTCGTACGGGCTCGGCGGTCTCCGCGTCGGTGATCGCGCCGCCCGCCGCGCGGTCGATCAGGGCGTGGTCGGCGAACCCCGCGAGCGCGAAGTCCAGGTGGACGATGGCGGCCTCGGCCGGGTCCTCGCACTCGGCGGCGGCCCGTGCGGCACGGTGGAGCTGATTGCTGCGGAACCGCAGCAACGACGCCTCCTGCTCGGCCTGCTTGGCCTCCGTGACGTCGTTGAACAGCCAGCCGACGCCGAGCGGTACCGGTTCCTCGGCGAGCGGTGAGGCCAGCCGTACGAAGCCGCAGCGCCAGCAGCGCCGCTTCTCGCCCTCCGGCGTGCGTACGCCGACCCAGATCTCTGCGGGCGCGGGCGGAGCGCCCTCGGCGAGCACATGGGTGAGGGCGCTCTCGAGTTCCTCGACGCCTTGGGAGAGCAGTTCACCAAGCGGTCTGCCGAGTACGGACGTACGCCCGATGCCCAGCGCGCGGGCCGCGTGCGCGTTCACCACGGCGGGCCGCAGGTCGGCGTCGACGAGGACGACGCCCCAGCTCGCGTCGTCGAAGAGGGCCTCGCTCAGTGCGATGGACCGCTCGAGGTCGATCTGGGTGTGCACCTCGCTGAAGGCGCAGTACAGACCGGCGGGCTTTCCGTCGGGGCCGCGGACGGCCGCGGACTGGGTCCGTACGAGGACCCGGCCGCCGTCCTTGGTGAGCAGCGCGAACTCATGGACCTGGCGTCCCGGCGCGTGCATGGCGGCCATCAGCCGGGACTCGACCTCTTCGGCGTCCGCCGGCCTTACGGCCCACCCGGCGAACCCGTGCCGGCCCACGGCCTCACTCGCGGTCCATCCGAGAATCCGCTCGGCCTCACGGTTCCAGTGCGTGACGACACCGTCGGCGTCGAAGGCACACAGGGCCGCGTCCATGCCGTCCAGCAGCGCAGCCAGCAGGTCGGAACCGCCCGAGCCCTCCGGACCTTCCCGTTCGGGCTCGTCCGGCCCCAGCTCGTCGGTTGTCCCACTACGCCGGGAAGCACTCACCTGGACCCCCTGCAGGCTGCGTCCGTACGTACGGCACGTCGGTTCGCTCACTAACAATCATTCAACTCGAACGTGACGCAGCACACATCGAGTTCCCGCAAGATTGAGAGAATCGTTGCACGCCGGAAACGCGGCGTGAACCCCTCCTTACCGTCGGGAGGTGGCGAGCCGGAGGTCGATCCACAGGTCGTTCGCACCCGGCAGCACATACCTCTCCACCTCCACGAATCCGCGCGCCCCGGCAAACCGCACCCCGTCCTCGTTGGCGGCCAGCACGCAGGTCTCGATCACGTCGGCACCCAGCACGCGCGCGTGGGCAAGCCCGTTCTCGTACAGAGCGTTCCCGAACCCGCGCCGCCGATACCGGGGCAGCACACGTGCGATCACCGTCGCGACGGCCTCCTCGCCCTCGGGCGGCCGCACGGTGGAGCACCCCACGAGCTCGTCGCCGAGATACGCGTTCTCCAGCCGGTAGCGGCCACTGCGCTCCCGTACCTCGTCGAGATCCATGGCGGCGGGCGGCACGATCACGTTGTGGACGTACCGCCACTGCTCGAGCATGGCGTCGCCGGTCACCGGCTTCAGGCGGAGGTCACTGAGTATCGCTCGCCGCTCTGTCATGTGCGGAACGCTAGGCGACCGTGTCCCACCGCGTCGAGTACCAAGATCGCCGCTCCACACTACGCGCATCACACTCCCGTTCCGCGCCGCCGCGATCCCCGGTTTCCCCGGCACGGCACGCTTGTCAGTGGTATCCGGCAGAATTGAAGCCAGGGCCAGCGCACAAGCCGGGAAGCTGTCGTGCTTCCGGCAGATCTCATGAGGGGCACGTATGTCCGGACTGATCGACACCACGGAGATGTATCTCCGCACCATCCTCGAGCTGGAGGAGGAAGGTGTGGTCCCCATGCGCGCCCGGATCGCCGAGCGGCTGGACCAGAGCGGGCCGACGGTCAGCCAGACCGTGGCGCGGATGGAGCGGGACGGACTGGTGTCCGTCGCCAGCGACCGGCACCTGGAGCTCACGGACGAGGGCCGCCGGCTGGCGACACGCGTGATGCGCAAGCACCGCCTGGCGGAGTGCCTGCTCGTCGACGTGATCGGGCTGGAGTGGGAGCAGGTGCACGCCGAGGCGTGTCGCTGGGAGCACGTGATGAGCGAGGCCGTGGAGCGCCGCGTGCTCGAGCTGCTGCGCCACCCCACCGAGTCGCCGTACGGCAACCCGATCCCGGGCCTGGAGGAGCTGGGCGAGAAGGACGGCGCCGACCCGTTCCTGGACGAGGGCATGGTGTCGCTGGCCGACCTGGACCCCGGGACGGAGGGCAAGACGGTCGTCGTGCGCCGTATCGGCGAGCCGATCCAGACGGACGCACAGCTGATGTACACGCTGCGCCGCGCGGGTGTGCAGCCCGGCTCGGTGGTGAGCGTGACGGAGTCGGCCGGCGGGGTGCTGGTGGGCAGTGGCGGCGAGGCGGCCGAGCTGGAGTCGGACGTCGCCTCCCACGTGTTCGTCGCCAAGCGCTGACCGGGCGCCGGGAGCCGTTGGCTTCCGGGGTGGCGAGGCGGTCCGGCACGCCGCGGTGATCTTGTCGATTCCAGGATTCACAGCGCCGAATTGCAGCGCTCGGACGGTTCACGTGCGAGGCTGTCGCGTGAGCGTGAGGCATATGACCTGAGGGATTCTTGGCCGTGGTGCGACAGCGATGTCGGCCGGCCGGGGAGGGGGCGGGGAGGATGTGCCGTAGAAGTGGAGAGGGCCCCGGCGCCGTGTGGCGCCGGGGCCTGTCCTCCCCTGTGCTGACCCGGAGCCCCGAGCTCTCAGGGTCATTCCCCTCGGACCGCTTTCCCCGAGCGGTCCGCCTCCCGCAGAAGATCTCCCCTCGCCGCGGGCGGTCAATCCCTGACCGAGGTCACTCGTACGAGGGGTGTTACCGGCAGACCCCGCATCTTCGAATGTGTATTCGATAGTCTGAGGGTGACACGGCATGCGGAACCTGCGCTTCACCCAGTAGGCGCGGCATGTCGGCAGATGGGTGAGGGCCCCGACCGGCCCCGGCAGAGAGTGGTACCACGGCAGGCAGGACACGGTTCACAGGACCGGCCGGCTCGAGCGGGAGCGAGCGGTCCGAGCGGAGCTAGGGGGGTGCCAGGATCCATGGCGCGACGCATCGACGTGACCGGGGCGGGCGGCGTACGCCTGGCGGCCTGGGAGTTCGGCGACCCTCCCAAGCCCGATCCGGCACACGCGACAGGGCAGACGGAACAGGCCCCGCACCAGCCGCCCGGGCCCGGTGAACAGGACCGCTTCTCCGGCGTGCTGTTACTCCACGGCCTGATGGGCCGCGCCTCGCACTGGGCCTCCACCGCCCGCTGGCTCTCCGGACGCCATCGCGCCGTCGCGCTTGACCAGCGCGGCCACGGCCAGAGCGACAAGCCCCCGCAGGCCTCCTTCACCCGCGAGGCCTATGTCGAGGACGCCGAGGCCGCCCTCGAACAGCTCGGCCTCGGCCCGGCCGTCCTCATCGGTCACGCCATGGGCGCCCTGACCGCCTGGCAACTCGCCGCCAAGCGCCCCGATCTGGTCCGCGGAGTGATCATCTGCGATATGCGGGCCTCCGCGCTCGGCGCGGCCTCGCAGCGGGAGTGGGCCCAGTGGTTCAAGTCCTGGCCCGTTCCGTTCGCCACGCTTGCCGATGTCCGCAAGTGGTTCGGTGAGGACGATCCCTGGGTGGAGCGGCCCATTCCGTCCCGCGGCGAGTTCTATGCCGAGGTGATGCATGAGTCTGCCGACGGCTGGCGGCCCGTCTTCGAACCCGACCAGATGCTCAAGTCCCGGGAGACGTGGGTGTACGACGCGCACTGGGAGGAGCTTGCTCAGGTGCAGTGCCCTGCGCTTGTCGTGCGTGGGCTGGATGGGGAGTTGGGGCGGGCCGAGGCGCAGGAGATGGTGCGGGTGTTGCCTCTCGGGGAGTACGCGGAGGTGGCTGATGCGGGGCATCTTGTCCACTATGACCAGCCGGAGGGGTGGCGCGCGGCGATTGAGCCGTTTTTGAATGCGCTGTGAGTTATGGGCGCGTTTTCGTCTGCCGGGGGATGTTCGTGGGCGGGTGCGGGCTCGTTGTGGCTTGTCGCGCCCACGCGGCGGAGCCGCATATCGATACAGCCCCGCGCCCCTTAGGTGCGCTGCCCAGCCGCTCCTTCCAAGTCCCCTCAGCCCTTGCTTACCGCCGTCAGGATCTCTGGCAGTCGTTCTGCTGTCCTGGGGGCCGCCAGCCTCAGGCCCAGCCAAGCGACAGTGGCCCCGTACGCGACGCCCACCGGCAGCAGCACCCACGTCCAGTTGTCGCCGTCCGCGGTCACGTTCAGCCAGATCGTGACGGCGACGAGCGGGGCACAGAGCAGGGCGGATGCGACCATGCCGCCGAAGATGGCGATCCAGGCGAGGCCGGCCTGTCCGGGGGCGACGTTCTTGTAGCCCTCCTGGGGGATGGAGTACGGGAAGCGTGCCGACGTCCAGGCCCCGGTCGCCAGCATTGCGCCGAGCAGGGCGAAGGACAGACCCAGCACCTCGGGCAGCTTGGCCCAGTCGCCGAGCAGGGCCGTCGTCAGCACGGTGACCAGTGCGGCGTACGGCAACGTGATCACCAGCAACGCGAGGGCACGCGCGCGCAGTTCGACGTACGCATCCTTCGTGGACGAGATCGTCATCGCGACCATCCAGAACGCGGAGGTGTCCTGGCCGAACTGGTTGTACATCTGGATGCCGAGCATCCCGGCGGCGAAGCAGGCGAAGTAGATCGAGCCGGTGCCCTGGAGGGCGTTGAAGACGGGCACGATCAGGCCGATGGCGAGCGAAGTCACCCAGGCGGCCTTGGTCTTGGGGTCGCGCCATACATAGCGCAGGCTGCGTTCCATGACGGTGCCGGTCCGGCCGGTGGGCAGGAGACGCGACAGTCCGGTCGAGGTCCGCTCGCGGGCGATGCCCTCGGCGCTCTGGAGGGTGGACCCGTCGGGTGCGGTCATGAGCCGGTTCAGATGACCCGACCACTGCCGCAGCAGCAGCCACAGCGCCAGGGCGCTCAGGGCGAGTTGGAGGAGAGCGATGCCGTACGAGCCCTCGCTCGCCGAATCCGCCGCCCCGACCGCCGACGCGGGCGGCACCCACTTCAGCACATCGGCGAACGGGTCGAGCTGTCCGAGTCCGGCCGAACCCAGCCGCTGCACCCCGAAGTTGACGAGCTGCGCCCCGATGGCGATCACCAGACCGCTGAGCACCGCGAGATCCCGGCCCCTGCGGCTGGTCAGCAACCGGATGTTGGCGGCGGCGACGGCGCGCGCGAGGGCCACGCACACCAGCAGCGCCAGCACCAGACCGACGACGCCGACGACGTACGCCACACCCCCGTGCGCCACCGCGACGACGGAACCGGCGAGCATGCACACCGTGAACAGCGGCCCGATGCCGACCAACGAGGCCACCAGCAGCGCCCGCACGAGCGGCCCGGGACGCAGCGGCAGCATCACCAGGCGGGTGGGGTCGAGGGTCTCGTCGCCGCTGGGGAAGAACAGCGGCATCACCGCCCAGCCCAGCGCCAGCACCGCGACGAGGAGCACGACCACCGACGTGGCGTGCTCGTTGCCGCGCAGCAGGATCAGCCCGAGCAGTTGCAGTACGGCGAAGAGCAGCGTGATGACGGCGGACGCGATGTAGGCGGCCTTGCGCCCGCCGGACTGCCGTAGTCCGTTGCGCAGCAGCGACAGCTTCAGCCGTACGACGACCGGGGTGATGTCGGCGGTCATCGTGCCCCGCCGCCCAGCCAGTCGAGATCGGACCCGGCGTTCCGTCCGTTCGCCCCCACGAGCTCCAGAAACGCCTGCTGAAGCGAGGCGGCGTCGCCCCGCACCTCGGTCAGCGGCCCGTGCGCCCGGATGCGCCCGGCGGCCATCACGGCCACCCAGTCGCACAGCGACTCCACGAGTTCCATCACATGCGAGGAGAAGACGACGGTCGCCCCGGAGCCGGTGTACCGCTCCAGCACACCCCGGATGGTCTGCGCGGACACCGGGTCGACGCCCTCGAACGGCTCGTCCAGGAACAGCACTTCGGGATTGTGCAGCAGCGCCGTCGCGAGCCCGATCTTCTTCCGCATCCCGGTCGAGTAGTCGACGACCAGCTTGTGCTGGGCCCCGGCAAGATCCAGCACATCCAGCAACTGCGTCGCCCGCTTGTCCACCTCGGCACCGGGCAGCCCCCGCAACCGCCCGGTGTAGCCGAGCAGTTCCCGCCCCGACAGCCGCTCGAACAGCCGCAGCCCCTCCGGCAGCACCCCGATCCGCGCCTTCACCTCGACCGGATCCCGCCACACGTCATGCCCGACGACCTCGACGGACCCCTGATCGGGCCGGAGCAGCCCGGTGACCATGGAGAGGGTGGTGGTCTTGCCCGCACCATTGGGCCCAACCAGCCCGATGAACTTCCCCGCGGGCAGCTCAAGATCGATTCCGGCAACAGCAACCTGCTGCCCGAACCGCTTCCAGAGCCCACGCACCACCACAGCAGACGTCATGCCTGAACCCTACGGTGGGGCAACGCCGGAAAGGGGCGCGGGGAACTGCGCGAGCAACCACGACGAACCCGCAGCCGCCGACCTACCGATCCCGCCCACACGCATACGCAAGCGGCGAGATCAACTCCTCCGCATCCGGCAACCACCGATTCGCCGGCGTAGGCCGACAAGCCCACTGCACAGCCCCCCGAGACCCGAACCGCGTAGGAGGCGCAGCCACCCACGCCCCCTCCCCGAGCGCCACGAGATCCAGCGAAGCGACCGCCCACCCCAGCTTGCGCACCAGATCGGGAACCTTCACCGCGGCCCCCGGCAGCACGAAGAACTCCATCCGCCGGTCCGGAGTCAGCGTCACCGGCCCCAGCGTCAGCTCCATCCGCTCCATCCGGGCCAGCGCCAGAAACCCCGCCGTCTCCGGAACGGAAATCGCGTCGAACGTACGCCCCGTCGGCAGCAGAATCGACGACGTCGGCTGCTTCTGCCACATCCGGCGCGCAACGGTCGCACTGCCCGTCGCCTGCGTCGCCCAGTCCGGCCGGGTCGGATGTGCGCCGGGCGCGGCGCACGCGACGTCGCCGCACGAGCAGCGCTGCACCCCGTCGACGGCTTCCAGCCAGGCGCCCGGGAAGACGTCCCAGTGGCGCTCCTCGGCGTAGCGAACGGCGGTGTCCAGCAGCGATTCCCCACGCTGCTGCGGAATTTGGGCGGCTTCGGTGCTCGCGATCGTCTCTTCCACGCTCATCACAACTCCCGCACCCACCTCCGGTTACGGCTGTAGCGCGCGCGGGGGAGGAGCACTGATTCCGCAACTGGGGCGCATGGGTGCATGTGTGGGGGCGCGCAGGAGGATCCATGGCCTCTGCTGGGTAGCCACGAGTGGGGTCGGCTTCGGCCTTTACCCCGGCAATCCTCGCAAGCCTCGCATTTTCGTCATGTCGGCGGGGCATTGATCTTCACGGCCGGATTCTTTCGCTCACCGGAAGGCACCCGGCCGCGGAAGACACATCAACTCGGTGCGTGGGCAGGCACCGCAGCCACAGGGGGTACGCCATGGCCGCAAGGCCTCTCGTCGCGCGGCAGCCGAACGAACGGCTGCAGGCGCTCATTCAAGAAGCGGGTTGCTCCAATGCCGGGCTGGCCCGCCGAGTGAACATGTGCGGTGCCGAACACGGCCTCGACCTGCGCTACGACAAGACGTCCGTCGCCCGCTGGCTGCGCGGACAGCAGCCACGCGGACGCGCTCCGGCGATCATCGCCGAGGCGCTGGGGCGCAAGCTGGGCCGTACGGTCACGATCGACGAGATCGGTATGGCCAACGGCAAGAACCTCGCCTCGGGCGTCGGCCTCCAGTTCTCGCCGACGGTACTGGGAGCCATCGAGCAGGTCTGTGAGCTGTGGCGCAGCGACGTCGGCCGGCGGGACTTCCTGTCCGGCTCCTCCGTCGCCGCGTCCGCGCTCGTGGAGCCGAGCCGGGACTGGCTGATCTCCTCGCCCGACTCGCAGGTGGCGCGCTCGGCGGGCCCGCGGGTGGGAGAGTCCGACGTGGCGGCCGTGAAGGCCATGACCCAGGCGCTGGTCGACCTGGACCACCAGTACGGCAGCGGGCATGTGCGCCCGGTGGTCGTGCACTACCTGAACAGCGTGGTCTCCGGCCTGCTGGCGGGGTCGTACCGGGAGGCCGTGGGGCGTGAACTGTTCGCCGCGGTGGCCCGTTTGACGGAGCTTGCGGGCTATATGGCCATCGACACCGGGCAGCCGGGCCTGGCCCAGCGCTACTACATCCAGGCGCTGCGGCTCGCGCAGGCGGCGGGCGACCGTGCGTACGGCGGGTATGTGCTCGCCGCGTCCATGAGCCATCTCGCCGCGCAGCTCGGAAACCCACGGGAGATCGCGCAGTTGGCGCGGGCGGCGCAGGAGGGGGCGCGGGGTCGCGTGACCCCGCGCGCGGAGGCCATGTTCTACGCGGCCGAGGCCCGGGGGCACGCGTTGATGGGGGACGCGCGGGCCGCCCACGCGGCGTCGGGGCGTGCGGTGAGCGCGCTGGAGTCGGCCGACCCGTCCTCCGGCGACGACCCGACCTGGATCGCCCACTTCGACGAGGCCTATCTGGCCGACGAGTTGGCGCACTGCCACCGTGACCTGGGGCAGGCCGAGGCGGCGGCACGGCGGGCGGAGGAGTGCCTGTCCGGGCTGCCGGAGTCGCGGGCGCGGCGCCGGGCGATCGGCTACGTCCTGCTGGCCACCGCACAGGTCCAGCAGCGCGAGGTCGAACAGGCCGTGCATACGGGACTGAAGGCCGTGGAACTGCTGGACACCCTGCGCTCCAACCGGGGCGCCGAGTATCTGGAGGACTTCCAGCAGCGGCTGGAGCCGTTCCGGGACGAGCCGGTGGTAAGGGAGTTCGGGGCGCGGCTGGATGTGCAGGCGGCGGCGTGAAAGACGCGGATAAGCCCGTGTGAACGCATGGGAAACAAAGGCACTGGTGGTGAAGGAGGGGCATATAGAGCGGATGAGGGCCCGGTTTTGTTACGGCGGTCACAGGGAAGGAGGTCAGGTCCTGTGCTGCATGGCACCGGGCTCTGGGGACCCGGTAGCGTGAGCCGACGATTCCGAAGGTCCCCCATTCGTAGGAGTCCCGGTGACGCAGAGTGGACAGGGCGAGGAGCCCTCGCCGCGGCAAGCGCGCGAAGGCATCGTGCTGCCATCGGACGGTGGCGAGCCCCTGCTGCCGGGCACGACGAACGGACAGGGCGGTCCGCAGTACGGCCGCCCCGTCCCGCCGACTCCCGCCCCGCCGCCCGAGGGCCAGGCCTGGGGCACCCCCTGGGGCCCCGACCAGCACCAGCCCCCGTCCCCACCGCAGGGCCACGGCTGGGGCTCCCCGGAGCCGTACCAGCAGCCGGCACCGGCCGCTTGGGGCACACCGGACCAGGCGGGCGCCATCCCGGCCCAGCCGCAGCCGACGCACGACGCGGCATACGGCGGTGAGGCGCTGCCGGGATCGGGCGCGCAGCCGACGTATGCGCCGCAGGAGCCGGCACCTCAGCAGTCGTACACGTCACATGCGCAGCCACCCCAGGCACCGGGCACGCAGCAGCCGTCGTACACCTCTCACGCGCCGACCCCCGAGTCGTCGTACACCTCTCACGCACCGAACAGCCAGCCCCCGAGCGGCAGTCAGGGCCGGCATGCGGCAGGTGGCGCTCTGCCGCCCGCGGAGGCCGGCGGATACGGGACTTCCCCTTCCGGGTCGGTCCAGCCGCCCACGCCCGGCTACGGCCCTCCGGCGGCTGCCCAGCCCCAGCACCAGCCCCCGGCCGCAGCGGATGGCTACGGCAGCCCGGCCCCCGGCGCGTACGGCTCCGGTGCCGCCGCGCCGCTGCCGCCTGCCGGACCCGGCGGCTTCGGGGCGCCGTTGCCGCCCGCCGACGACGGCGCGACCCAGTACATACCGCCGGTTGCCGGTGGGGGTGCGCCCGCGCATGCCTCGCCGGACGGGGCGACGCAGTACATACCGCCCGTCGCCGCGGCGCCTTCCGGCCCCGGCGACGAGGGTGCGACGCAGTACATCCCGCCGGTGGGGCCCGGTGCGCTGCCGCCCGAGGTGCCTGCCGGGGCGGCCGGTGAGGAGACCCGCTATCTGGGGCGCGCGCGGCAGAACCCGGGCCCGTTGCCGCCGGCCAATCCCGATGCCGAGGCGACGCAGTACATCCCGCCGGTGGCGGCCGGGCAGGACCGGCAGCCGCCCGCCGAATTCGACAGCCTCTTCCGCAGCGAGCCGCGGGCGGAGCATCCCGCCGCGGCCACCCAGCAGCTGCCTCGCTTCGAGCCGCCGCAGGCGCATGCCCAGCCCGCCTACGTCCCGCCCGGCGCCGACGACCATCGCGGGCACGGTGGCCGCGGCGGCCGTACCGGCTCGCGGGTGCCGCTCATCGCGGCCATCGGGGTCGGCATCGCCGTCCTCGGGGTCGGCGCGGGCGCGCTGCTCGCGAGCGGTGGCGGCGACGACCAGAGCGACGACAAGAACCAGACGGTGTCCGCCACCGCCCCGGCGACCGAGGGTTCCGCCTCGCCGTCCGCCGACGCGGCCGAGCAGCAGGCCATCGCGCTGGACAAGCTGCTGGCCGACAGCGGCGACAGCCGGGCCACCGTGATCAAGGCAGTCGCCGATGTGAAGACGTGCAAGAACATGGGGCAGGCGGCGGCCGACCTGCGGGACGCGGCCAAGCAGCGCACCGGCCTGGTCACCAGACTGTCGAAGCTGTCCGTCGACAAGCTCCCGAACCATGCCGCGCTGACCTCGGCCCTCAACAGCGCATGGCAGGCGTCGGCGTCGGCCGACAACCACTACGCGGCGTGGGCCGACCAGGTCGCGGCCAAGAAGGGCAATCTCTGCAAGAAGGGCCAGGCCCGCACCACCGGCCAGACCGCGGCCGGCAACCGTGCGAGCGGCACCGCGACCACGCAGAAGGCGAAGGCGGCCCAGCTGTGGAACGCGATCGCCAAGACGCACGGCCTGACCCAGCGCCAGCCGACCCAGCTGTGAGCGCCGGAGCCGGCCGGCCGTGTGGGAGTCACCACACGAGCCGGCCGGCTCCACGGGTCAGCTCGGTCAGCTCACTTCCGCCTGCTTCAGCGTGTCCGTCATGTCGGTGAAGCCCTTGCGTGCCGCGACGAGCTGGCCCTTGCGTACGACCTGGAGGGTCACATCGGCGTTCACCATGCGCGGGAGGCCGATGGAGGCGAGCTTGTCCTGGAACTGCCAGCGCAGGGTCGGGGTGAGCCCGTCCGTGGAGACCTTGAGGCCGCCGTCGAGGGCCTTGCGCACGGAGTCGGCGCTCACTTCGCCGTCGCCGAGTGACTCCACGACCGCCTTGAACACGGTGTAGGCGATCCATGTGGTCTGTACGCCGACGTCCCCGGTGTCGATGCGGTTGTCGCCGAACGCGTGCTTGTTGATGACCTGCTTCATCTCGTCCCACCGCTTGTCGGTGGAGACCGGGTACCAGCCCGTGATGAACGACCCCTCGTACGGCGACGAGGCACCGCCGCTCTGGTTGATCACCGACTGGTCGACGCTGCCGAGCACGGTGCCCGCCCGTACGTCGGGGTAGTCCGCGCGGGCACGCCGGAACGAGTCCATGAAGGTGCTGGTGCGGTCGCCGAGGGCAGGCACCACACAGCCGGTTTCCGTCGAGTCGGCGGTGGCGTACTCGAGGGCCCGCTCGGCCGGGGCCGAGTACTCGGTGGCGTCGTCCTTGGCCAGCTGATTGCCGGCCGACGCGTGTCCGCCCGCCTTCAGGCCGGAGTTGAGCATCGCGGGCAGCTCGTCACCCGCGATGGTGTCGGGCCGGACCAGGGCGACGCGCCCGCAGTCCTTGGCGAGCGCCTGCCCGAGGCCGGCCAGCAGGGCGGGCTGGCCGCCGTTGACCGGGTAGGACAGCGGGCTGGTGAACTCGGACTCGGTGAGGCCGTAGCCGCCGATGTACGGGATGCCCGCGCCCTCCAGGGGCGGGAAGAACGAGTCGGAGTACTGGCTGTAGGAGCCGACGACCGCGACGACGTTCTCCTTGACCGCGCGCCGGCCGCAGTTGGCCGCGTCCACGGTGTCGTTGTGGTCGTTGCAGATCAGGACCTTGAGCTTGTGGCCGTTGATGCCGCCGTTGGAGTTGACCCAGCGCGCGTAGGCGAGGGCGAGGGCGGGCATGCCGGGCTTGTTCGTCGCGCCCGTCTCACTCGGGGCCCAGGTCATGACGGTGATGGCGTCGTCCCCGGCGCCCCCCGAGACACCGGGGACGACCCCGCAACCGACGGCGAGCGACGCACACGCGACCAGGGCCGCCGCTCTGCGGACGGTGGTTCTGACGGGTCGGGTGAACGTGGGGAGGTGGGTCTTGCGGTGGTGGCGCCTGCCGGTCATGGACACGCACGATTCCGCCACATCGCTAACCCGGGAGTGACCCTCGGTCAACGGTAGGTGACGTCAAGGTGAATTACGGGGGTCCCTGAGCGTCGTATGAGAAAGAACGTACGATCGGTGACCGTGCAAGGTTCGGAGAACTCTTCCCGTCGCGGCCGTCGCTCCTCCACCATGGGCGGCATGCCACTGAACGACATGCCCTGGTGGCGCTGGCGCAGCAATGTGCGCTCCGCGCTGCACATGCTCTCCGATCCGGTGTTCCAGCGAGAGGTCTGGCTCGCCGGAGTCGACGGGTACGGAGACGTCACCGACGCCGTGTACCGCCTGGTCGAGGACACCTGGCTGGACAACTGGTCCGCCGAGAAATACGTGGGCACGATCTTCCGGGACTCCCAGGAGGCGGCGCTCGTCGACACCGCCGTCCTGCGCGTGCTGCGGATCATGCACCAGGTCGGGCCGGACGCCCCCGTCTCCGCCTACCTCGAGAACCAGGCGTGGCCGGAGGCCGTACGGGCGGCCCGGGACGCGCACGTGCGCCTCTCGGCGAGTGACGGGGACGACCCCGATACGCCTCCCCGGAGTCTCGAGGTGCTGCAGATCATGACGAGGTCCGCGTAGCGGACGGGGTCCGCCGGGGCTGGGCCGATATGGGACCCTGTCCTGCATGAACGAGCAGTCCAACCGACCCGCGGTCGCGCCCGACCAGTACGTCCTCACCCTGTCCTGCCCCGACAAGCAGGGCATCGTGCACGCCGTGTCGAGCTACCTCTTCATGACCGGCTGCAACATCGAGGACAGCCAGCAGTTCGGCGACCACGACACGGGACTGTTCTTCATGCGCGTCCACTTCTCGGCGGAGGCGCCGGTGACCGTGGACAAGCTGCGGGCGAGCTTCGCGGCGATCGGTGACGCCTTCCACATGGAGTGGCAGATCAACCGGGCCGACGAGAAGATGCGCGTCGTCCTGATGGTCAGCAAGTTCGGCCACTGCCTGAACGACCTGCTGTTCCGGGCGCGGATCGGGGCGCTGCCGGTGGAGATCGCCGCGGTGGTGTCCAACCACACCGACTTCGCCGAGCTGGTGGCCTCGTACGACATTCCCTTCCACCACATTCCGGTGACGAAGGACAACAAGCCGCAGGCCGAGGCGCAGCTGCTGGAGCTGGTGCGCGAGGAGAACGTCGAGCTGGTGGTGCTGGCCCGCTATATGCAGGTCCTCTCCGACGACCTCTGCAAGGCGCTCAGCGGCCGCATCATCAACATCCACCACTCCTTCCTGCCGAGCTTCAAGGGCGCGAAGCCGTATCACCAGGCCCATGCGAGGGGCGTGAAGCTGATCGGGGCGACCGCGCACTATGTCACCGCGGATCTCGATGAGGGGCCGATCATCGAGCAGGAGGTCGAGCGGGTGGGGCATGACGTCACGCCGGATCAGCTGGTGGCGGTGGGGCGTGATGTGGAGTGCCAGGCGCTGGCGCGGGCGGTGAAGTGGCATGCGGAGCGGAGGATTCTGCTCAATGGGCGACGGACGGTTGTGTTCGCCTAGGGGGTCGGTGGGTTCGGTTTCAGGGGCGGCTGCGGGTAGTCGTGGGCTGGTCGCGCAGTTCCCCGCGCCCCTAAAGGGGCGTTCACTGCACGTGCTTTTCAGGGGCGCGGGGAACTGCGCGAACAACCCCCCACACACCCGCAGCCGCCCACGCACCCGCAACCCGCCCCTACATCCGGCTCAAGCTCGCCGCCGCATACAGCACATCCCTGATCGCCTCCCGGTCACCGACCTGCCCGGCCGCCGCCTCCTGCGGCGACACATGACCCGCCGCCAACCGGCAGAACTCCACGCCATCCAGCGCGACATGGGCGACCTCATGCTCGGTGGAGCCCAACCCGGGGGAGTCCAGCGGGATCAGCCATTCCCCGCCGCCCAGCCCCTCGATCTCCAGCCGCAGGCTGCGGCCGGGCTCGCCCACCGGCACCAGGTGACGCCGGCGGCCATCGCGACGTGCGGCCAGAACCCCCGGCAACATCCGCGCCGCCAGATCGATCATGCCGTGCAGATGACCCGGCGCGGGCGGCTCGTACGGGTAGTCGACCGCCTCGGCGATGTCCTCCGCGTGGACCCAGCACTCGAACGCCCGGTCCAGCATCGCGTCCCGCAGCGGCAGCTCGCAGGCGCCGTACGACACCGGTAGCGAGCCGGAGTTGCTGCCGGTGAAGGACACGGTCCGCACGAGGTCATGGCTCTGCTCCCGCCAGGGACCCCGCACGGACCGGGTGGGCGGGAAGTGGGAGGCCGCCCAGTACGCCTCCGTGCGCTCGGCGGGCGTGGGTGCCGCGGACGGGATGTCGCCCAGGGGGTCGTCCAGGCCGAGGGCGAGCGCGACGAGGCCGTCGACGGTGAGCAGGTGCGCGATGACCCCGGCGACGGTCGTACGCCGGGTCGTCTCCTCGTCGGCCTCGAACCACCGCAGCCGCACGGGCGCGTGCCACTCGGAGTCCCCTATGTCCTGCAGCAGGGCGTCGAGACGGGCGGTCTCGGCGTCGTAGGGACCGGCCCACTCGGGCACCGGGATGCGCGGTGGCCGCCGGTCGAAGGAGACCGTCAGGACGCGGGTGCGCAGGCCCGGGTCGAGGTCGAGGCTCTCCGGGGGGTGCAGCAGCCCGACCGCCTCCCGCAGCCGCAGCGCCTCGTCGGCGCAGGTGCCGCAGGTGCCGAGGTGGTCTTCGACGGCCGCCGTCTCCTCCGGTGAGCAGGCGGCCAGTGCCCACGCGCCGAGCAGCGCCTTCAGGACGTGGTGCTCAAGGGTCGGCGGGGCGGGCCGCGGCGCCAGGTCGCCCAGTTCCGCCAGCGACGGCAGCGGCCGTCCGCCGTCCTCGACGGAGGAGCGCGGCAGAGGTATGCGGGGCGGGTGGCCGGGCTCCTGCCCACGGCCGGGGTCCTGTCCGCCGCCGTTGCCCGGGCCGTCGGATCCGTCCACGCTGCCCGGGCCGCCGGGCTCGGTCACCTCCGGGCGGTCCTCGTCGTCCGGGACGCCGTGCTGCTCCTTCTCGTTGCCCGGGCCGTCGTAGCCGCCGTACCCGGCGTCGCCGTATCCCTCGTGGTCGTCGAACGCCTCGAACCGCTCCGGCCCGGTCACACGGCACCCCCGTAACCCGGCGGCGCCCCGGGGGCGCCGGCGTCATGGGCGGTGGACAGGAGTTGCAGGCCGAGGCGGAGGCGGCGGCGGGCCTCGTCCTCGGTGACGCCGAGGTCGGCGGCGGTCTGGCGGTAGTCGCGGCGCTGGAAGTAGGCCAGCTCCAGGGCGGTGCGCAGGGGGACGGGCATGGCCTGGACGATGTAGTCGGCGCGGGCGGCGACGGAGGCCTGGCGGACCTTGCGCTCCAGGTCCTCGGTGGAGCCGCCGCCCTGGGTGAGGGCGGCGGTCTCGGTGGCGCGCAGCCGCTGCACGGCCAGGCGATGGGTCAGCGTGGCGACCCAGGAGCGCAGCGGGCCCTGCTTGGGGTCGTACGCCTCCGGGTGCTGCCAGACATGGGCGAAGACGTCCCTGGTGATGCCGTCGGCCGCGCGCTCGTCGCCGAGCACGCGGTGGGCGAGGCCGTGCACGAGCGAAGCGAAGCGGTCGTACAGCTCGCCGAGGGCCGCCGCCTCTCCGCGTGCGAGCCGCTGCTGCATCTTGCGGTCCCAGCGGGGCGGCGCGTCCTTCTTCGCCATACGGCCCCCTCACCCTGCTCTTCTCCGGTCCGGCCTGCGTCCACCGTCATCTCGAATGTAGTCGGCACCTCTGACAACGCACGCCCCTTTGTGGCAATGGGCGCTCCCCGCTCAGGCGCAGGTGGTAGTGGGCCTTCCAGGCCCGGTTCGGCCCCTGTGCCATCGCGCGCCTACCCACTCCCGGGGCGATCAGACTCGATCGAACAGGATCGAATACGACTGAAACAAGCCTGTTCTGATTGGTTTCCGTTTCCAGTACCTGGTTTCGGGGAACGGCCGCTGGGCAGCCGCGCTGCAAGGAAGCGTAGGTGAGGCTTCCGTTTCCGGCGAACGAAGGGCCTGGTGGTGGCGTTCTACGTGAGCGGCGACGAGCAGGGCGAGTGGGCCGTGCTCCAAGTGTCGGGCGAACTGGACCTCGTGACGTCGCCCGTGCTGCGTCAGCGGGTGCACGACGTGGTGGCCGAGGGCCGGCACAGTCTCGTCCTCGACCTCTCCGAGGTGCTGTTCTGCGATTCCAGCGGCGTCGGCGTGCTCATCGGCTCCCGCCGCCTCATCCGCTCGTGCCAGGGCAGCCTGCGCCTGATACTGCCCGCCCAGGGGGCCGTGGACGGCTCCCACGTCAACAGGGTGCTCGGCGCCCTCGGCGTACGCCGTCTGTTCGAGGTGTACCCGGACGTGGCGGCGGCGGTCGACGAGGGGGCCGAACCGCTCTCGGCGTGACCCGCCGCTACCGGATCTCCGCACTCAGTGCACGTCACACGCCGCTCTGCCACGTCGTTGTCGCAAAATTAGCCCGGTCTTGGCACAAGCGACGTTTTCCGCGCCAAGGCCGCTCCGGGCGTCGTACGCTCCCTGCCTGTACGCACCCACGTGACGTAAGGCGGCACGAACAGACATGGTCAGCAGCGAGTACGAGCGCAGGATCGCCGCCCGGTTCGCCACCTTCGACCAGGACGGCAACGGCTACATCGACCGTGAGGACTTCAGCGCGGCGGCCAAGAGGCTGCTCGCGGAGTTCGGTACGGCGGCCCGCTCCGACAAGGGACAGGCCCTGTACATCGGCGCCGAGGCGTTCTGGCAGGGGATGGCCGGCATAGCGGACCGGGACGGCGACCAGCGGATCACCCGGGACGAGTTCGTCGGCGGCGCGGTCAAGCGCCTGCGCGACAACCCGGACCGGTTCGCGGAGATCGCCCGCCCTTTTCTGCATGCCGCGCTCGACCTCGCCGACCGGGACGGCGACGGAGCGGCCACCGTCGGCGACACCGCGCGCGTGCTGACCGCTCTCGGCGTGAGCCAGGACGTGGCCGCGACGGCCGCCGCCACCCTCGACACCGACGGCGACGGCAAGATCGGCGAGGCGGAGATCGTCTCCTCCTTCGCCCGCTATTTCACCGTGCCCGAATGACGTCACCTGTCTGAATAGCGCTCGCGCAGCTTGTACTTGAGCACCTTCCGCAAGGTCTCGTTGCGCGGAAGGGCGTCCACCACCTCGAGCCGCTCCGGCAGCTTGTGCACCGACAGCCCTTCCGCGCGCAGGTACGACGACACCGCCTCCAGCGTCAACTCCCCGGCCCCCGGCGGCTGTTCCACCACCGCGCACACCCGCTCCCCGCGCTCGGCGTCCGGCAGCCCGATCACGGCCACGTCCCCGACGTCCGGGTGCCGGTGCAGCAGATCCTCGATCTCCTTGGCGGAGATGTTCTCGCCCTTGCGGATGATCACGTCCTTCAGCCGCCCCGTCAGCACCAGATGCCCGCTGTCGGTGAGCCGCCCGAGGTCACCGGTCCTCAGGAACCCCTCCCCGTCGAACGCCTCCGCCGTCTGCGCCGGATCCAGATACCCCCGGCACACCGCCTCCCCGCGCAGCCGCACCTCCCCGTCCACGATCCGGATCTCCATGCCCTCCGGCGGCCGCCCCTCGGTCGTCGCCAGGTTCTCCACCGTGTCGTCCGGCGCCCCCATGGTGATCATCGGCACCTCGGTCATGCCGTACCCATGGGTGAGCTGCACGCCCATCTCGCGCACGACGGCGTGGTACACCTCCGGCGGCTTGGGTGCTCCGCCGCCCGCGAGCAGCCGTAGCGAGGGAATGACCTTCCGGTCCGGCTGCTTGCGCTGCTCGGCGAGGAACATCGAGTAGAACGCCGTCGACCCGCCCGCCACCGTCACCCCGTGCTTGCGGTACTCCTCCAGCGCGTCCGGCAGCGCGAACTGCTCGAACATCACCGCCGGGAAGCCGTACAGCAGGAGCATGACGGTGTAGTCGGGGCCGGCGATGTGCGCGTACGGAAAGGCCATCGAGCCCACGTCGTTCGCCGACAGGTGCAGCGCGTGCGCGAGGCACGACCCGCCCGCGATGAGTGAACGGTCCGTGTGGAGAACGCCCTTGGGGTCGGAGGTGGTTCCCGAGGTCCAGTAGATCCACCGGACGGAGGTGCCGTCGGTGGGCGGGGCGGGCAGTACGGCCGGGTCGCCGTCCGGGAGACTGTCGTACGCCTCGAAGATCCCCTTGGCGCCGAGCCGCCGGGCCATCTCCGTGTGGTCGAAGCCGCGCCAGGTGCCCGGCACCGCGAAGAACTCCGCCTTCGACTCCCGCAGGGCGAAGCCGACCTCGCGGTCCCGGTAGAACGGGATGACCGGCGACTGCACGGCGCCCAGGCGGGCCAGCGCGAAGGACAGCAGGGCGGTCTCGATGCGGGTCGGCAGCTGCCAGGCGACGACCGTGCCGGGGCGGATGCCCCTGCCGTAAAGGCCGGCCGCCACCCGCTCGGCACGGTCATGCAGCTCACCGAAGGTGAGCGTGCGGTCGTCCTGGAGGAGGACGGGGTGGCCGGGGGTCAGTTCGGCACGGCGTGTGACCAGTTCCCAGAGCGTGCGCGAGGAACCCAGGGCGTGTGCGGTGTCGTTCACGACGACCCCCTCTGGCTGACGGTATGTCAGATCGTGCGGAGAGCGTAGGGCGCGACGCCTTGTCGGTCCAGGGGTGCGGGGCTAGCCTGCTGCTGAATCTGACGGTTCGTCAGGCAGGTGATGGATGGACCTCACGTACACGCCCGAAGAAGACGAGTTCCGGGCGCGGTTGCGGGAGTGGCTGGGGAAGGTCCTTCCGACGCTGCCGCCGAAGCCGTCCCCGGACGACTGGCCCGCGCGCAGGGCGTACGACCTCGGCTGGCAGCGCATGCTCTACGACGCCGGGTACGCGCACGTGCACTGGGACGCCTCCCCGACCGTACGGCTGATCTTCCTGGAGGAGACGGAGAAGGCGGGCGCTCCCTACGTGGGGGCGGGTTTCGTCGGGCTGCTCCACGCGGGGCCGACGATCGCCGCCGAGGGGAGCGAGGAGCAGCGGGCGCGCTGGCTGCCGCCGATCCTTCGCGGCGAGGAGGTCTGGTGCCAGGGCTTCAGCGAACCGGACGCCGGATCGGACCTCGCCGCGTTGCGCACGCGCGCGCGTAGGGACGGCGACGACTACGTAGTGAGTGGGTCCAAGATCTGGACCTCCCATGCCGAAGTGGCCGACTGGTGCGAGCTGTTGGTCCGCACGAATCCCGCCGCGCCCAAGCACCGCGGCATCACCTGGCTCGCCATGCCCATGGACGCCCCGGGCATCACCGTACGTCCACTGCGCACGCTCGCCGGATCCGCCGAGTTCGCCGAGGTGTTCCTCAACGAGGTCCGCATCCCGGTCGGCAACCGCGTCGGCGACGAGGACGACGGCTGGCGCGTGACGATGGTGACCCTCTCCTTCGAGCGCGGCACGGCCTTCGTCGGCGAGGTGGTCGCCTGCCGCCGCGTCCTGCGCGAACTCGCCGGTGAGGCACGGAAGAACGGCCGCTGGGACGATCCCTCGCTGCGGCGCAGGCTGGGGCGGCTGAATGCAGAGTTCCGGGCGCTGTGGCGGCTGACCCAGTGGAATGTGAGCGAGGCGGAGAGCGGGGTCCCCGGGGTAGGGAGTTCGGTCTTCAAACTGAGGTATTCGCAGGCGCGGCAGGAGCTGTACGACACCGCGGCCGACGTCCTGGGCGCGGACTGTCTCGACCTCGAGCGGCCCTGGACGCTGGACCGCCTGTCGTCCCTCTCCTACACCATCGCCGCCGGCACCTCGCAGATCCAGCAGAACATCGTGGCCGAGCGCATCCTCGGGCTGCCGAAGGGACGGTGACGGCGCGTATGAAATTCCAACTCACCGAGGATCAGCGGGCATTGCGTGACGGGGTACGACAGCTGCTGGCACGGCGTTTCGACGCCGAGGCGCTGCGGGCCGCCGTGGACGCACCCGCGCTGAACCGTGGGCTGTGGCGAGCGCTCGGCGAGGCGGGGTTCTTCGCGCTGCGGCTGCCGGAAGTGGACGGCGGGGTCGGACTCGGGCTGCCCGAAGCGGTGTTGGCCTTCGAGGAGGCGGGCCGGGCGCTGCTGCCGGGGCCGCTGATCGCCACACACCTGGCGGCGGGGGAGGTGGCGGGCGCCGCGGACGGGGAGACCGTGGTCGCCGCCGTGGACGGCAGCGGGCTCGTGGAGTGGCTGGCCGAGGCGGACGTCGTACGAGGGGACGCCGCCGGGGCCGTACCGCTGCGGTCGGTGGACCCGCTGACTCCGCTGCACCGGGTGGATGAGGGCGGGGTGGCGGTGGACCCTGTCGCCGTACTCCTGACCGCCGCCGAACAGTTGGGCACGGCCGGGCGGGTGTGCGAGCTGGCGGTGCAACACGCCCGGACCCGTGAGCAGTTCGGGCAGCCGATCGGGGCCTTCCAGGCGGTCAAGCATCTGTGCGCCGGAATGCTGGTGCGGACGGAGGTGGCCCGGGCGGCGGTATATGCCGCTGCCGTCACCGCCGACCGCACGGACATCGCGGCGGCCCGGCTGCTCGCCGACGATGCCGCGGTACGCGGCGCACGTGACTGCCTTCAGGTGCACGGCGGCATGGGCTTCACCTGGGAGTCCGAGGTGCATCTCCATCTGAAGCGCGCCTGGGTGCGTGCTCGACGTGCTGGCGCGAGCACGGAGAGTGAGGAAGTGCTCGCGGCGGATCTGGTGGCCTGAGCGGCAAATGGGGCGCTGGGCTGCGGTATCGCACACGAAGGCGGCGCGGATGTCGCGGATTGTGGCATACCGGAATTACGGAGCGTTGATATCGGGTTGTGTCCTAAGGGTGACTCGTCACGGCCTGGAGTCTCTGTGCCGCTCCGGTACCTTGTGTGGGATGCGAGCGGGTCCGAGCACGAGCCTTGCCGGTGTTGCCCCTGAGGCGGCCCCGGATCCGGCGATGTGCCCCTGTTCGACTCGCCATGACGAGCGTCGCACAGTATGCCGCACGGGTACTCCTTCGCGCTGGAATATGCCCGAAGCGCTTGTTGGGGTGACTGTACGTCAACCATGCTGTCTCGTAAGGGATTCACGTTCTGTGAACCCGGCTCTGACCATTGTTCTGGTCATGCAAAGAATGGCTACGATCGTGGCACTCGTGTGGCGCGAGGTCATGAGTCCGCCGGTTCGGATGGTGTGAGCGGTGCAGGTGCTTCAAGTGCAGCTGGAGATCCGGCCCGACCCCGCAGAGGTGGGGCGTGCCCGGCGGTGGGCCCGTTCGCGGCTCGCCGGGTCCGGGATAGAGGCCGACGAGCCGCTTGCCGAGACGCTGATCCTGCTCGTCTCCGAACTTGTCACCAACGCCGTCGTGCACACCGGTTGCCCAGCCGTGCTCCGGCTGTCGCTGCCCGGGGAGGCGGCGGAGTCGGCTGCTCCGGTCCGGCTGGAGGTGGCCGACGCCAGCGACCGGGCGCCCGTCCCCCGGTGCGTGGACGGCGAGCAGACGGGCGGCCGTGGCCTCGCCCTCGTCGACGGCCTGGCCGACCGCTGGGGCTGGAGCCCCGAGGGCGCCGGCAAGCGCATCTGGTGCGAACTGGACCGCTGTACGGACCAGCCCCAGGCGGCGACGGCGTTCAGTGGCGGGACTTCGGCCTATGAAGGGTATGAGGGGCTGGCCTACGAGGCCGTATAGCCGCTCGTGGGTGTGTGCCCCCGGCGCATGGTCGCGGGCAGGGCGGCAAACGCTTACCGCCCTCCTCCGGCCGGCAGGGCGCATGCGCCCGGATGTGCTTCTGTGCGCGGCCATCAAAATCGGGGCGTAAGTGATGAATCCCCTTTCGGGTGTTGACGCGACGTGACCGTTTGATCACGCTGGTGGTCAGCGATTCGCCGCGAGGGGACGACGAGGGTTTCGGTGACGGGAGCCCTCGGCGAGTGTGGGTCGTGATTCGGCGTCGGTTCTGCTTGGGGCCATGAGGAACCGGGGCGGGTGCGCCGAAGCCGGATGGCGGCGCGCGACACCGTGCTCGGGGCGGGCGCGGCGCGTCGCCAGCCGGCCGCGCCCGGGGAGGCGGAAGCGTGGCCGGCGACTAGAGAACGGCCACCGGGGCCACCGGAGTTCCCGTGGCGCCGACGAACGGCTCGGGCATCGCCGACAGCAGGAACTCGTAGCGGCCCGCTTGTCCACAGGCTGTGGACAACTTTTCGAGATTCCAGTTCTGGCCCTGCAGCATCCCCATCTCCACGAGGTCGAGCGCATGCACGGGCAGCCACAAATCCTCGATCTCCGGCGGAAATATCTCAAATGTGAGGGTGTCGTTCGCGACGGCGGCGACGTCGCGCGCGTGGAACCACTCCGGGGTGCGGATCGACAGCCCTGGTGACGGATAGGCGTACGCGTGCTTGTCCCCGGCGAGATACGCCTGCACCTGCCCGGTCCGTACGAGCACGATGTCACCGGCACGCACGCGCGTGCCCGCGAGTTCCTCGGCGGCGTCCAGATCCTCCGGGGTCACGGCATGCCCCCCGTCGAGACGGTCCACGCCGTGCGCCTTCGCCACATCGAGCAGCACTCCGCGCGAGACGATGTGCCGCGCTTTGTCGATGCCACTGAACTCGGCGCCGCCGTGCGGGGTGACGGTGTCGGCCGGGCGGCCGTTGTAGAGCCGGCCCGAGTGCGAGACGTGCGTGAGCGCGTCCCAATGGGTGCCGGCCTGCAGCCCCATGGTCACCGCGTCGTCGCTGCACGCGACCGTTCCGGGGCCGAAGATCTCCTGGTTGATCTGCACCATGGCGTGCAGCGGATTGACGCGCCCCGGGATCATCCCGGTCTGGACGCCGTCCTGCCTCAGGGGGAGCGCTAGCGGAATCCGGTGTCCGCTGCGGACGCAGGCGGCTGCCTCCCGTACGACCTCGTCGGTGATGAGGTTCAGGGTCCCGATCTCGTCGTCGGACCCCCAACGGCCCCAGTTGTTGACCCGCTTGGCGATGTCATGGAACTCGGCCGGTAGTGACATGCGAGCCTCCCCGGGGCTTGTCTCCAGGCGTCTGACGGGACTTAGAATCTAACGGTCCGTCAGAAACCGCGGGAAGGGGCCGGGCGTGGGGAACTTCTTGGCAGGCAAGGTCGTCGCCGTGACCGGCGCCGGACGGGGTATCGGCCGGGCGGTCGCGCTCGCGGCGGCCGCCGAGGGAGCGAAGGTCGTGGTCAACGACTACGGCGTGGCGATCGACGGCGCGTCCCCGACCAGCGAGGTCGCCGAAGCCGTCGTCAAGGAGATCGAGGCGGCGGGCGGTGAGGCGGTCGCCGTGGCCGACGACGTCGCCACGATGGCGGGTGGGCAGCGCGTGGTCGACACGGCACTGGACTCGTACGGCCGGCTCGACGGTGTGGTCTGCGTGGCCGGGATTCTGCGTGAGCGGATGCTGTTCAACATGACCGAGGAGGAGTGGGACCCGGTTGTGGCCACGCACCTCAAAGGCACGTTCACGGTGTTCCGGGCGGCGTCCGCGGTGATGCGCAAGCAGCGGGCCGGGACACTGATCGGCTTCACCAGCGGCAACCATCAGGGGTCCGTGTCGCAGGCCAACTACAGCGCCGCGAAGGGCGGGATCATCTCGCTGGTGCGGAGCGCTGCGCTGGGGTTGCACAAGTACGGGGTGAGCGCCAATGCGGTGGCGCCGGTCGCTCGTACGCGGATGTCGGCGAACGTGCCGATGGAGCTGGCGGAGATCGGGGAGCCGGAGGATGTGGCGGCGCTGGTGGTCTACCTGTTGTCGGATCGGGCTCAGGGGGTGACCGGGCAGGTGTACACGATTGCCGGGCCGAAGATCGCGGTGTGGGCGCAGCCGAGGGAACTGCGTTCGGCTTATGCGGAGGGTTCTTGGACGCCGGAGCGGATCGCGGAGTTTTTGCCGGGGTCGGTGGGGGTGGATCCGATGCCGATGCTCTCCGAGGTGGCGGGGATGGAGAGGGCCGCTCGGGATGGGGGGCGGCCTAACGCCCAGTAGCTCGGGGGGTGCTGTGGTGTGGCGTGTGCGGGTTCGTTGTGGCTGGTCGCGCAGTTCCCCGCGCCCCTGGAGGGGCGCTCCAGTTGCCGGTGATTTTAGGAGGCCCCATGGACTTCGGGTTCACGGCTGAGGATGAAGCGTTTCGGGTGGAGGCTCGGGCGTGGCTCGACGGGCATGCCGGGAGTGTGCGGGACCGGCGTAGTTGGGAACGGGTTCTCGGAGAGGCTGGGTGGATTGGGCTTTCCTGGGGGGAGAGCGGGTACGGGAATCGGTCGGCCACGCTTACTCAGCAGGTTGCCTGGGCCGAGGAGTATGCGCGTTCTGTGGCGCCTCCGCGGTCGGGGCATATCGGGGAGAATTTGCTTGCCCCGACTCTGATTGCTCATGGCACCGATGAGCAGAAGGGGCGCTTTCTGCCGGCGGTTGCCGCGGGGGAGGAGCTGTGGTGCCAGGGGTACAGCGAGCCTGGCGCGGGGTCGGATCTGGCGGGGATACGGACCGTGGCGACGCGGGAGTCGCAGGGGACGTATCGCATCACTGGGCAGAAGATCTGGACGTCGCTCGCGCATGAGGCGGACTGGTGTTTTGTGTTGGCGCGGACGGATGTGAATTCCCGGCGTCATCAGGGGCTGAGTTTTCTGCTGGTGCCGATGGATCAGCCGGATCACATCGATGTGCGGCCGATACGGCAGATGACCGGCACCAGTGACTTCAATGAGGTCTTCTTCGACGGGGCGCACGCGCGCGTGGAGCATGTTGTCGGGGGTGAGGGCAATGGCTGGCGGGTGGCGATGAGTCTGCTCGGCTTCGAGCGCGGTGTTTCCACCCTGGCCCAGCAGATCGGCTTCGCACGGGAGTTGGAGCGGATCGTGGGGACGGCCGTGGAGACGGGGACGGTCGGTGATCCGGTCGTACGGGATCGGCTTGTGCGGCAGTGGGCGGAGCTGCGGGTGATGCGGTGGAACGCCCTGCGGACGCTGGGGAGTTCGGGCGATGCGGGGGCGCCCAGTGTGGCCAAGCTGCTGTGGGCCGGGTGGCATCAGCGGCTCGGGGAGCTGGCGATGCAGGTGCGGGGGGCGCGGGCGGGCGTGGGTCCCGCGGACTGGTCGGTCTCGGCGCCGTACGAACTCGACGAGGTGCAGCATCTGTTCCTGTTCTCGCGGGCCGACACCATCTACGGCGGCTCGGACCAGGTTCAGCGCACGATCATCGCCGAGCGGGTGCTCGGGCTGCCGAGGGAACCCAAGGGGGTTGTGTGATGCGCGGCGTGGTGTTCGACGGGAAGCGGGTCGAGGTCGCGAACGATCTGGAGGTGCGGGATCCGGGGCCGGGTGAGGTGCTGGTGTCGATCTCGGCGGCGGGGTTGTGCCACAGCGATCTGTCCGTGGTGGACGGCACGATTCCGTTCCCTGTTCCCGTGGTGCTGGGGCATGAGGGGGCCGGGGTGGTGGAGGCCGTGGGCGCGGGGGTCACGCATGTGGCGGCCGGTGACCATGTCGCCCTGTCCACGCTGGCCAACTGCGGCACGTGCGCGGATTGCGACCGGGGGCGGCCGACGATGTGCCGGCAGGCGATCGGGCGCCCCGGGCAGCCGTTCGTCCGCGGTGGGCGGCCCGTCTTCCAGTTCGCGTCCAACTCCGCGTTCGCCGAGCGGACCGTGGTGAAGGCCGTGCAGGTGGTGCGGATTCCGAAGGACATTCCCCTGCCCTCGGCCGCGCTCATCGGGTGCGGGGTGCTGACCGGGGTGGGCGCCGTGCTCAACCGGGCGAAGGTGGACCGTGGGGACAGCGTGCTCGTCATCGGTACGGGGGGCATCGGGCTCAACGTCCTTCAAGGGGCGCGGATCGCGGGTGCGCTGCGGATCGTCGCCGTCGATGCCAATCCGGCGAAGGAGGCGGTGGCGCGGCAGTTCGGGGCGACCGACTTCCTGACCTCGACGGAAGGCGTGCGGGAACTGCTGCCGACGGGGGCGGACCATGCCTTCGAGTGCGTGGGACGCGTCGGGTTGATCCGTGCGGCCGTCGACCTGCTCGACCGGCATGGGCAGGCGATTCTGCTGGGGGTGCCGCCGGCCGGCGCCGAGGCCTCCTTCGTCGTGTCCTCGATGTATCTGGACAAGTCGATCCTGGGGTGCCGGTACGGGTCGTCGCGCCCACAGCGGGACATCGCGCTCTACGCCGAGCTGTACCGCAACGGGCGGCTCCTGCTGGACGAGTTGGTGACGCAGACGTATCCCGTCGAGGAGTTCGAGCGGGCGGCGGCGGATGCGGAGGCGGGGAAGGTGGCTCGCGGGGTGCTCACGTTCTGAGTCATTCGGTGCTTGGTTGGCGCTGTCCTCGCGGAGTTATCCACAGGCCCGGAAATCGGCTGCCGCGTTGTCAGTGCCGCCGCCTACCTTCATCTCATGACCTATCGCGATGTCGCCTCCAAGCAGGTCCTGATCTGGGCCTGCACTGCCGTCGGCTCCCGCATGCCGGTCGCCATGGCGCCGTTGGCGCTGGTGTTCCTGGTGCGGGAGCGGCCCGGCGGTTACACGCTGGGTGCGGCGCTCGCGGCGGCCTATGTGATCGGCGAGATCATCGGGGCGCCGGTCCTCGGGATGCGGCTGGATCCGGCGCGTGGTCGGCGGCATCTGGCCGTGGGGCTCGCGGGCGGGGCGGTGGGGTTCGCGGGGCTCGGGGTGCTGGCCGGTGCACATCCTGTCGTGCTGGGGGTGTTCGCGTTTCTGGCCGGTGCCGCTCCGGCGGCCGTCGCGGGCGGGCAGCGTGCGCTGTTGACCTCGCTGGTTCCGGAGCGTGCCGTGACGCAGGCGCTGTCGGCCGAGTCGATGCTGATGTCCGGTGTGTGGGCCGTCTCCCCGGTCGCGGTGGCCGGCCTCGCCCTCGGGGTGGCGCCTCGGGTGCCACTGCTCCTCGGGGCCGCCCTGATGGCGTCGTCGATAGCGGGCCACTGGCTGCTTCCGGCGGGCTGGGCCAAGGAGGATCAGGACGGGGAGGCGGGCCGGGGGAAGCTCCGCGTGCTGATACGCGCCTGGCCTGTGTACGTCACGGGCGCGGCCAGCCTCACCCTGCTCGGCCTGGCCGAACTCACCCTGCCCGCCCTGCTGGAGCAGCGCGGCATCGGCGTGGGCTGGTCCGGCCCGATGCTGGCGGGACTCGCGGTGGGGGCGGGGATCGGGGCGTTCCTGTACGGCGTGCGACCGTGGCCGGGGCGGCTTCGTACGCGGAGTGTGGTGCTGATGTGCGGCATGGCGGCCTTCGTGAGCCTCACCGCGCTGATACCGGGGGCGGCCGGAATCGCGATTGCCCTCACGCTGGCGGGCACGCTCCAGTCGGGTGCGCTCATCACCCGCAACCTGTCCCTGCGCGAGGCACTGCCGCCGGGCGCGCTGGCGGCCGGTTACTCCGTGATGTATGCCGCCGCGGGTGCGGGCTACGCGGCGACGGGGTCTCTCGCCGGTGGCCTGCTTCAGGTGGTGGCGCCGTCCACGGCCATGCTGGCCGGTGTGGTGCTGACCCTGCTGCTGACGGCGTTCGGCTGGTGGGGAGAGGCTCGCCGGGACGGCTCAAGTGCGGCTGGGGACCTGGACGTCGGCGTTGCTGCCGGCGCGGAAGGTGCGCCGATAGCTGGTGGGTGTGACGCCGAGCGCCGCCTGTAGGTGTTGCCGCATCGACTGGGCCGTGCCGAAGCCGGCGTCCCGGGCGACCTGGTCGACCGAGAGATCGGTGGACTCCAGGAGGTGGCGGGCGCGTTCCACCCGCTGCTGGGTGAGCCATTGGCCGGGGCTGACGCCGACCTCCTCACGGAAGCGGCGCGTGAAGGTCCGTACGGACATGGCCTCCTGCTCCGCCATGTCGCGCAGCTGGATCGGCTCGTGGAGGCGGCCCAGCGCCCAGGCGCGGGCGGTGGTCGTGGTCGCCTGCTGCGGGTCGGGGACCGGGCGGTGGATGTACTGCGCCTGGCCGCCGTCGCGGTGGGGCGGTACGACCGTGCGGCGGGCCACGTCGTTGGCGATCGCCGTGCCGTGGTCGTGGCGGACCATGTGCAGGCACAGGTCGATCCCGGCGGCGACGCCCGCGGAGGTCAGCACCTCGCCGTCGTCGATGAACAGCACGTCCGCGTCGACCTTGATCCTCGGGAACAGCCGCTGGAAGCGCTCGGCGTCGGCCCAGTGCGTGGTGGCCGGGCGGCCGTCGAGCAGGCCGGCGGCGGCGAGGACGTAGACGCCGGTGCAGATGGAAGCGGCGCGCGTGCCGGGGCGGATGCGGGAGAGCGCGGCGGCCAGTTCGTCGGTCAGCACGCCCTCTTCGAAGACCGGGCCGAGCTCGTACGACGCCGGGACGATCACGGTGTCGGCGGTGGCCAGCGCCTCCGGGCCGTGTGCGACGTGGATGGAGAAGTCGGCGTCGGTCTGGACCGGGCCCGGCGGCCGGACCGAGCAGGTGACGACCTCGTACAGATGCCGCCCGGCGGCGTCCTTGGGGCGTCCGAAGATCCGGTGCGGGATGCCCAGCTCGAACGGGAGCAGCCCGTCGAGGGCGAGGACGACGACGCGGTGCGGGCGGAACTCCGCCTCACGCGCGTGGCGTTCCGGCTCACTCAAGCTCAGGCGCTCCGGCTCACTCACGCTCATGGCACTCCGGCTCAGGCTCATGGCCCGATCCTAACGAATGCTGTCCTTCGGGCCAATGGATCTGTCGGCGCGCAGGCCCGAAGCTCGTTGTCGTGACGCAGACAACCGAAGCCACCGCCGACGACCGGACCCCGCACAAGCCACGCCGTACCCGCATACATCGCGCCTGGTTCGTCGCCGCCGTCGCCTTCGTGACGATCCTCGGCGCCGCCGCCTTCCGCTCCCTGCCGGGGCTGCTCATCGACCCGCTGCACCAGGAGTTCGGCTGGTCACGCGGCACGATCGCCGCCGCCGTCTCGATCAACCTCGCCCTGTACGGACTGACCGCCCCCTTCGCCGCCGCCCTGATGGACCGCTTCGGCATCCGGCGCGTGGTCGCGGCGGCGCTCACCGTGATCGCGATCGGCTCGGGCCTGACGGTGTGGATGACGGCGGCCTGGCAACTGCTGCTGTACTGGGGCCTGCTGGTGGGCCTCGGCACCGGTTCGATGGCGCTGGCCTTCGCCGCGACGGTCACCAACCGCTGGTTCACCGAACGGCGCGGCCTGGTCACCGGCATCCTCACCGCCGCCTCGGCCTCCGGCCAGTTGATCTTCCTGCCCGTGCTGTCGCTGATGGTCGACGCGGGCCACTGGCGCCCGGCCGCCGTCACGGTCGCCCTCACCGCCCTCGCGGTCGTCCCCTTCGTCTGGCTGCTGCTGCGTGACCACCCGGCCGACGTGGGCCTGAAGCCGTACGGCGCGAAGGAGTTCGTACCGAAGCCGGACCCGGTGCCGGGCGCCGCGCGCCGCGCCGTGACCGTCCTCTTCAAGGCGGCCCGCACCGGCCCCTTCTGGCTGCTCGCCGGCTCCTTCGCGATCTGCGGCGCCTCCACCAACGGCCTGATCCAGACCCACTTCATACCCGCCGCCCACGACGAGCACATGCCCATCCCGGCGGCGGCCTCGCTGCTCGCGGTCATCGGCGTGTTCGACGTGGTCGGCACCATCGCCTCCGGCTGGTTCACCGACCGCTACGAACCGCGCCGACTGCTCGCCGTCTACTACGCGCTGCGCGGCATCTCGCTGCTGTTCCTGCCCATGCTGCTGGCGCCCAGCGTCCACCCGCCGATGATCTTCTTCATCGTCTTCTACGGCCTCGACTGGGTCGCCACCGTCCCGCCCACCGTGGCCCTGTGCCGCGAGCAGTACGGCGACGACAGCGCCATCGTCTTCGGCTGGGTCCTCGCCTCCCACCAGGTCGGCGCCGCCCTGGTCGCCTTCATCGGCGGCGTCGTACGCGATGTCTCCGGCTCGTACGACATGGTCTGGTACGCGTCGGGCGCGCTGTGTGCGGCGGCGGCGCTGATGGCGCTGGTGATCCGGCGGCGGCCGACCGCCGACGGGCCGGTGGCCGCTTAGAGGAACCGGCCCCGGTGGAACAGCAGGGGCGCCTCAGGGGTGTCGGTGGTGCCGAGGTCGTCCACCCGGCCCACCACGATGAGGTGGTCGCCGCCCGTGTGCACGGCATGGATGGTGCAGTCGATCCACGCGAGCGCGCCCGCGAGACGCGGTGACCCGGATACCGGAGCCGCGTCGTAGGCGACGCCCGCGAACTTGTCCCCGCCGCTCACCGCGAAGCCGCGGCACAACGAGCCCTGGCCGGCGGCGAGCACGTTCACGCAGAAGGCGCCCGCGCGGGCGATGCGGGGCCAGGTCGTCGACGTACGGCCGACCATGAAGGCGACGAGGGGTGGGTCGAGGGAGAGGGAGGAGAAGGACTGGCAGGCGAAGCCGGCGGGGCCGGATGCGCCATCGGTGGCTGGTGAGGTGACAACGGCCACGCCCGTCGCGAAGTTCCCGAGCACCCGCCGGAACTCGGCCTGGTCGACCGGCGCCCGCTCGTCTTCGCCCACACACCGTAACTCCGGGCGCGGCAGCGCCTCCACGGGGCGGGCGGGCCCGGACCTGAGATAACGGACGGCTGCTGCCGCCATTCCTGCGTGTCCCATCACGCCATCCATTGAAGCTGACGGGGTGTCAGATGGGAAGGGGTGCGGGAGACCGTCCGAGGCCGCGGCGTACGCTCCGGGCCATGGGGTGGGGAAAGATCCGGCGGGGCCTGCGCAGAGCCCGGCTGAACTGGACGAACGACGACCGGACTGTCGCCGTGGGGGTGTGCGCGGCGCAGCTTCCGGCGGCCTGGCTGCTGTCGCTCTTCAACGGCTCCGCGGAGGACGACTACGGCGTCGGTACCGGCGGCCCGGCCCTGGGCCTGGCGTGCGTGCTCCTCTTCGCACCGCTGGTGCTGCCGGTTCTGGGCCTGGTCCAGACGGTCGCGCAGATCGCCCCGGCCGCCCTGCCGGCTCATCTGTCGGCTCGCCGGTTCCGCGGGCCCGGGTGGGCCTGGCACCTCCTGTACGTCGTGCTGTTCGGTGCCAGCTGGGCGCTCCTGCCCGTGATCCTGTGGGGCTGGTCGTTCACGGCGACGGCCTTGGTGCTCGCGGGCCTCGGCGTACTCCCTGTACTCGGTGTCGCATACGCCCGTCGACGCGCCCGGGCCACCGGGCGGAGGTGGGGAGCGCTGGGCGTCTGGTGGCGTGGAGGCCTCGGCTGCTTCGGGCTGTGTGGGCTGGCCCTCATCGGTGGGCCGCTGGTCACGGCCACGGGACTGATCAAGGAGTACGAGCCTCCGAAGCTGTCCGCCGCGCAGCTCGCCGGAGTCTGGCGCGGCGACAACGGCGCGGCGCTGAAACTGCTTCCGGGCGGCCGGGCCCACCTCACAGACCTGCCTGCCGAGCCCGAGTTCGGAGCGGATTCCGCCGAGGACTTCGAGGTGTGCGACGGCATGGGCACGTGGTGGCTCGACCTGGAGGGCCGCGACGACCGGTGGGCCGGTGAGGGCCCGGAGACGCGCGACGGGGTCGTCGTACGACTCGATGACGGCTGCGCGGAGCAGACGTACTGGACGATCGGCGGCACGGAACGCGAGCCTGAACTGTTCGTCCTGTTCGGCGACCCGGACGCGGGTGACCTGCGGATTCTGAAGCGGGAATGACGGCCCTCACCGCCCCCGGTAGTCCGGACTTCTGCGCTCCACGAAGCTCGCCACCCCTTCCTTCGCGTCCGCCGTCGTCATGTTGATCTCCTGGGCGGCCGCCTCCATGGCGAACGCGGTGGTGCGGTCGGTGTCGAGGGAGGCGTTGACGAGCTGCTTGGTCAGAGCGATCGCCCGGGTCGGGCCGGTGGCGAGGCGGTCGGCCCACTCGCGGGCTGTCTTGTCCAACTCGCCGTCCGGGACGACGCGGTTGACCAGGCCCAGGCGTTCGGCGTCCGCGGCGGTGAGGGCGTCGCCGAAGAACATCAGCTCCTTGGCGCGTTGGGGGCCGATGAGTCGGGGGAGGAGGTACGCGCCGCCGCCGTCCGGCACGAGTCCACGCCGTACGAACACCTCGATGAACTTGGCGGATTCGGCGGCCAGTACGAGGTCGCAGGCGAGGGCGAGATGCGCGCCGAGCCCGGCCGCCGTGCCGTTCACGGCGGCGATCACCGGCTTCTCGCAGTCGAGGACGGCACTGATCAGCCGCTGAGCGCCGAGCCGGAGGGTGCGGGCGACGTCACCGGCGATTCGCTCCCCGCCGCCCGCCGCCCCGCCCCGCAGGTCGGCGCCGGCGCAGAAGCCGCGGCCGGTTCCGGTGAGGACGACGGCTCTCACGGCGGGGTCGGCGGAGGCGTCGGAGAGCATCTGGATCAGGCGTTCTCGCAGGTCAGGGGTGATGGCGTTGAGGGCTTCGGGGCGGTTGAGGGTGATTCTGCGGACGTGATTGTCAGTGGTGTGCCGTATCAATGACTCAACGGAATTTCCGGACTCACGGGGGGAATCGGGGATGTTCAGTCCATCAGGCATGTTCAGTTCATTCGGCGGGTTCTGTTCATTCGGCGGCGGGCTCAGTTCATTGGGCGGGTTCATCTCAGCGACACACCGCCAACGCGTCCAGCGCCACCGCTCCCTGCCCCCTCGGCAGCACCATCAGCGGGTTGATGTCCAGCTCCGCGAGGTCGCCCCCGAGTTCCAGTGCCATGCGCTGCACCCGCAGGACGACTTCGACGAGCGCGTCGAGGTCGGACGGGGGGCGCCCCCGGACCCCGTCCAGCAGGGCCCGACCGCGCAGTTCACCGAGCATGTCCCGCGCCTGCTCCTCACCGAAGGGCGGCACGCGTACGGCGGCGTCCCGCAGCACCTCGACGAGGACACCGCCGAGCCCGACGGTCACGGTCGGTCCGAAGAGTTCGTCGTGGGTGACGCCGACGACCATCTCGACGCCCCGCTCGACCATCTGGCACACCAGCACGCCGTCCAGCGAGACGTCCTCGTAGCGGGCGATGTCGATCAGCTCGCGGTAGGCGTCCCGGACTTGGCTGGCCGAGGTCAGTCCGATCTTCACGAGACCCAGCTCTGTCTTGTGGGCGATCTGCGCGCCGGACGCCTTCATCACCACTGGGTAGCCGACGAGGCCCGCCGCGCGCACGGCCGCCGCCGCGCTGGTCACCAACTGCTCGCGCGGGACCCGGATTCCGTAGGCGCGCAGCAGCTGTTTCGCCGCGTGTTCGCTCAGTTGCTGTCCTGGGCGCATCAGGGCCTGCGCCTTGCGGAAGGAGGGCGAAGGCGTGCGCGGTGCCTCGTCGAAGGGGGAGCGGTAGCCGGTAACGAACCGGTGGTGGTCGAGGTGGGCGCGGACCGCGGTGAGACAGTTGGTGACCGTGCGGAAGGTGGCCACGCGCGAGGAGCCGAGCAGTACGTCGCGGTACGCCGGCTCGGTGCCGACCGGCGACCCCCACACCACGCACACCAGCTTGTCGGTCCGCTCGGCCGCGTCCACCAGGTCCTGCACGAGCCGGTCGCTGAGCGGCGGGAAGGGCCCGGTGACCGGGCAGATCAGCACGCCGACCTCCGGGTCGTCCAGGATCGCGTCGATGATCTTCCGTCCGCGCCAGTCGCCGACCGGATGCCCGCCGTTGTCGACCGGGTTGGCCACGCTGAGGTACTCCGGTATCCACTGGTGCAGCTCGGCCTGCCGGGCCTCCGACAGCTCCGGCAGCCGCAGGCCCGCCTCGCTCGCCAGGTCGGCCACGTGCGCGCCCGTGCCGCCCGAGATCGAATAGACGACGACTCCATCGGCGCGGGGCGGCCGGGCGCGGGCCAACAGGGCGGCGGTGTCCTGGAGTTCGTCGAGCCCGTCGACCCGGATCACCCCGTACTGCCGCATCGCGGCGTCCACCACCTCGTCCGCGCCGGTCAGCTTGCCGGTGTGTGAGGCGGCCGTGCGGGCGCCGGTCTCGGTGCGGCCCACCTTGACCGCGACGACCGGCACCCCGCGCCGGGCGGCCCGGTCGGCGGCGAGCAGAAAGGAGCGGCCGTCCTTCAGCCCCTCGATATAGCAGGCGATGGCACCGACTTCGGGCTGCTCGGCGAAGTAGGAGATGAAGTCGGCGGTCTCCAGATCGGCCTCGTTGCCGGTGGGCGCCCAGTGGGAGAGCCGGATGCCGAGTTCCTGGAGGGCGAAGACGGGGCGGCCCTGATGCCCGGACTGGGTGATGAGGGTGATGGAGGGACCGTCCAGGTCGTCCCGGAACTGCTCGAAGGCGTTCAGGTTGGTGTTCGGCCCGAGCAGCCGCACACCGGCTTGCTCCACGGCGGCCGTCAACTGCCCCTGCACGACGGCGCCCTCGTCCCCCGTCTCCGCGAACCCGGAGGCGAAGACGACGGCGAACTTCACCTTGGCCTCGCCCAGTTCCTCGATCACGGGGATGGGATCGGCGACCAGTAGTACGGCGAGATCGACCTGCTCGGGCAGGTCGCGGACGGAAGGAAAGCAGGAGATGCCGAAGACGGAGTCCCGCGTGGGATGCACCGGATACAGCCGGGCCCCGACCCGCTCGGCCCAGGACAACAGCTGCCGGGTGACGCCGGTGTTGGGCCGGCCCTCCCCGTCCGACGCGCCGATCACGGCGACGGACTCGGGCCGGAAGAACCGGTCCAGATCGGGGACGCCCGCGTACAGCGGACGCCCGCTGACGTCGTAGTCGTCCACGTCGGCCGGGCGGCCGTGGACGGCGGGGGCGGGCTGCTCGCCGCACGCGACGACCCGGCCCCGGCGGGAGTCGGTGGTAAGGGTGCCGTGGGTTGATCCAAGCATCGGTCGCCCCGCTCCTGTGTGACAGCAACTAACTGACGCAGTGTCAGATTACTGAACTGACGCTTCGTCAGGAAGTCGTTGAACCGGGGCGGTCCTGCGGGGGTGACTGTCATCGCCTGCGGCGGCCCGCCCGCCACAAGTGCGTCCCCGGCGTCAGACCGGCAGCCGGGACACCGAACCCGCCCCGTTCTTCGCGATGGCCTTTGCGATCTTCTCGGCGTCGAGGGCCAGTTCGCGGAGCATGCCGCTGATGGGGTTGGTGAAGCCGGTGAAGTACAGGCCGGGGGCGTGCTGGGGGGTGCGGGCGCCGTGGACGAGCGGTTTGCCGCGGGTGTCGAGGACGTCGAGGTGGCCGATGAGACCGTCGAGTGCTCGGGCGTAGCCGGTGGCGGCGATCACGGCGTCCGGGCCGATGCGGTCGCCGTCGGCGAGGACGACCTTGCCGTCCTCGAAGCCGTCGACGGCGGCCACCACCTCGACGGCGCCCTTGCGTACGGCGTCGATGAGGCCGACGTCCTGCACCGGGATCGACCCCTCGTTGACCCGGCTGTAGAGGCCGGTGTCGGGGCGGGGCAGGCCGTGTTCCGAGAGGTCCGGCACGCTGACCTTGGCCAGCGGACGGGCGAGCCGGTCGACGAGGCCGACCGGGAGGCGCCGGCACAGTACGCCGGTGTACTGGGCGGCCCAGCCCGCGGTCGAGCGGCGCACGATGTGCGGGGCGGTGCGGACGGACAGCCGTACGCGGGAGGCGCCGCCCTCGACGAGGTCTACGGCGATCTCGGCGCCGGTGTTGCCGACGCCGACGACGAGGACGTCACGGCCGGCGTAGGGCTCGGCGTTGCGGTAGTCGGCGGCGTGGAGGAGGTCCCCGGTGTAGGAGTCGCGGCCGGGCCAGACTGGGAGGTGGGGTGTGTGGTTGTAGCCGGTGGCGACGATGACCGCGGCGCCGGTGAGTTCGCGGCCGCCGGTCGCGTGCAGCAGCCAGCCGGAGCCCTCGGGCGCGCGGTCGACGCGGGAGACCTCGACGCTGGTGACGATCTCCAGCTCGTGGTGCTCGGCGTACTTCTCCAGGTACCGGACCACGTTGTCGCGGGACACCCAGCGCCCGAAGCGACGCGGCATGGGCAGACCGGGCAGGCCCGAGAGGCGACGGGTGGTGTGCAGGTGCAGCCGGTCGTAGTGGCGCCGCCAGGACGCGCCCACCCGGTCGGACTTCTCCAGGACGACGGCGCGTATGCCGCGAGCGCGGAGGGCGTACGCGGCGGCGAGTCCGCCGGGACCGGCGCCGATGATGTACACCGGGCGGTCTGCGGGGCTGTGCGCCGCGGGGTTCGCGGGGCTCTGCGCCGCTTGCTTCGCGGGAGATGCGGACGCTGTGGAGTCGGCCATGAGCGCGAGCGTAATCACGTGTCTGATTGATGGGTCTCGGTCAAGACCGGAATTGGTTGCGGATTGATCACGCATGTAGGAGGAGTGAGTGGGACCGGTGGCGTAGGGCGACTGATTGTGGGGACTTTCACGGGCCTGTAGACACGGGCGGGTAAATGCGCCGCGACGCCGAGCCCGGGTTGCGAGGAGGGCTCGACGTCGCGGTTGGCGGCGCGCGTTCTTATGACGGGAAGCGACGCCGCGTTCGTGGGGGAGGGCCGGACGGGCCGGACCTCCCGGTGTTACTTCTTGGCCCGGTTCTTGCCCTGGTTCTTGTAGCCGGTGACCTTGGCTATCCAGGTGATGAAGTCGCCGGGGTCGGTGTTGGCGCCGTGTCCCTCGTCCCAGTAGTACAGGTGGTTGACGTCGTCGCCGAGGTTGGCCGCGGCGGCGGCGATATTGGCGGAGACAGTCAGCGAGGTGTCGGAGTCCTCGGTGCCGAGGCGGATCCACCAGTGCTTCGAGCGGGCCGGGTTCTTGGCGCCGAGGTGGTACATCGGGTTCATCAGGTCGAGCACTTCGGGGATGTCGCCGGCGACGCGCTTGCTGCTGAGCCCGGTGGTGTCGTTCTTGGCGCCGTACGCCGTGAAGTGACGGGCCTTGGTGGTGTCCTTGCCGAACAGGTTGGTCTCAGGGGTGGACAGGTCGAAGGCGTCGAAGGCGGGGACGGCCTTCTTGCGGGCGCCGACGTGGCTGAGGAAGTCGGCCCAGGTGAAGGTGGCCTTCTTGCCGTCCCAGGTGATGAAGGGGTTCGCGGCCAGGTAGGTCGCGCGGTCGGACTCCGAGAGGGCGGCCAGGTAGGTGGTGGCCGACGGCTGGAGGTAGGTGGTGAGCAGGTAGTCGTCGTAGTTGCGGGCGGTGAGGGTGCCGTAGCGGTTCAGGCCGCGCAGCTTGAGGGACGCCTGGTACTCGGCGAACTGCGACTGCAGCTCCTTCGAGATGGACTGGTCGACGTGCTCTCCCGAGTTCGCTGCGGGTGGCGGGGCGGCTCGTGGCCGCCCGTCCGTCCTTGCTGGCGCGAACGTAGTTTGGGGTCGACAAAATCGTCAACAATCTGCGGCTCTTCTGCGGATTTCCTCATCGAACTCAAGGCGGGCTCACAGATTCGGGCCGGTTCGACAGGTCGCCGACAGTCGATAGCCGGCAGCCTCTTGCGTGACCGCGCCGGCCACTGCTGAACTGACGTACCGTCAGATCTCTATCCGTTATCCGTCACGGGGAGCGCACATGGACGTCCCGGAGATCGACGCGTTCACGAAGACGTACTGGGACGCGGCCGCGGAGGGCCGTCTGCTGATCCGCCGCTGCGGGGCGTGCGGCCGGGCCCATCACTACCCCCGCGAGTTCTGCCCGCACTGCTGGAGCGAGGACGTCACCTGGGAACCCGCGACCGGCCGCGCCACCCTCTACACCTGGTCCGTCGTCCACCGCAACGACCTGCCACCCTTCGGAGAGCGCACCCCGTACGTCGCCGCGGTCGTCGACCTCGCGGAGGGGCCCCGGATGATGACGGAGGTCGTGGGGGGCGGGGCGCTGCGGGTGGGGATGGAGCTGGAGGTGGGGTTTCGGGAGGGGGTGCCGGTGTTCCGGGTTCTCGGTGTGTAGGGCGCTGGCCCGGTCCGTTCAAGGCCACAGAAGCTCCTTGGTCCAACCCCTCTCCGCCCGCCGGTAGTTCAGCCGCACATGCCGTCGCTCCGCGTCCCCCTGGAAGAACTCCACCGTGTCCGGCTGGAGGTGGTACAGCGTCCAGGACGGGACCGGTGTGTCCGGGTTGCGCTCGGCGCGTTCCCAGGCCGCTGCTGATTCCGTCGCCAACTCCTCCAAGGAGCCGAGGACTTCGCTCTGGTGGCCGGTGAGGGCGGCGGCGAGGGCGCCGGTGGAGCGGGCGTGGAGGTCGGACTGGGCTTCCTGGGAGGGGGCGGTGGTGACGGGGCCGCGGATGCGGATCTGGCGGCCGAGGGCCGGCCAGTAGAAGCCGAGGGCCGCGTACGGGCGGGCCGCGAGGTGGCGGCCCTTTGCGCTGTGGTCGTGCGTGGCGAAGGACCAGCCGTCCTCGTCGGCTCCGTGCAGCATGACCGTCCGTACGTCCGGCAGGCCCGCCTCGTCCGAGGTCGCCAGCGACATGGTGTGCGGCTCCGGCTGGCCTGCCGTCACCGCCTCCCCGAACCAGGTGGTGAAGAGCGGGAGAGGGGAGGCGGGTGCGGTGGCCGGGTCGAAGGGGCGGAGTTCGGTGACTCCCGCCTCCCAGACGCGGGCCGACCGCAGCAGACGTACAAACTCGGAGTCCATGCTCCGATTGTCCCGCGCACAGGGGGCCTCGGTGGCCGCTACACGTTGCCGAGGTCGGACGACACCCACCGTTCGGGGCGCATCCGGATGATCACCTGTTCGCCGTGGTTCTTCCAGGCGGAGTCGACATAGCCGTCGACCTTCTCGGCGGGGAGGTAGCGGGCCGAGAGGTCGCGGAGTTTCTCGATGGTGGCGGGTGTGGTGTCGAGGACCGGGCCCTCCACCGACACATAGCGGATCGTGGGTTCCAGCCGGTCCACCATCAGGGAAAACCTGCCGGCCTTGCTGATCAGCTGGTGTTTGCGGGAGTCCAGCCCGGTCATGATCCAGACCGTGCCGTCGGGCTCGACCTGGTACCAGATCGGGACGCTGAGCGGTGCGCGTCCCTCCTCGGCGTCCACCGCCAGCGCGGCGATGTGCGGCTCGGCCAGGAACTGCTCGCGCTCCTCGCGGGTCAGGGCCATGTCGGGATCCCTCCAGCGACTCGAGTCGTTCGGATCGTTCGGCGGTCTTCCTGTGGTCCTTCTGTGATGCTCCTTTGTTCACAACGTCCGCCGACGGGTACCTGTTCCCCCACCGGCCGGCCGTCGCCTGCCGTTGGGCCGTTCGTCACCCCGTGTCCCTACTGTGCCCGCCATGAGAAGAATCTCGATCATGCTCAGCGCCGTCGCGCTGACCGTCGGCCTCACGGCGCCCGCCGCCCTGGCCGGCGAGGAGACCGGTGCGAAGACCGACGACTTCGGCCAGGCCACGCTCACCGGATGGGCGTCACTGCCTGCGGAGACGTACGTTCCGGGCAGCGAGCCGTCCGGGGCCGCGATAGGGCCGGGCCCGTTCAACGGGATCGCGGCGCCGTTCGCGGGGCAGCCGGTGCAGGGCTTCAGCGGCATCGTGAACCGGCACGACGGCACCTACGACGTGCTGTCGGACAACGGCTACGGCAACAAGGCCAACAGCGCCGACTTCCTGCTCCGCGTCCACCGCGTCAAGCCGGACACACGCACCGGGAAGGTCAAGGTGCTCGGCGGGTTCAACCTGACCGACCCGTACCACAAGGTGCCGTTCGCGCTCACCCGCGCCGACCGCACCCTCACCGGCGCCGATTTCGACGTCGAGTCGATCGTGCGGGCGTACGACGGGACGTACTGGATGGGCGATGAATTCGGCCCGTTCCTGCTGCACTTCTCGCGCACCGGCAAGCTGCTGGAGGCGCCGATCTCCCTGAAGGGCGTGCAGGCGCCCGAGAACCCGTTCCTGAACGGCGGCACGCCCAACCTCGGCAGCAGCAAGGGCTTCGAGGGCATGGCCCGTTCCGTCGACGGACGGCACCTCTACCCGCTGCTCGAAGGCACGGTGACCGGTGACACCCCCGGCGACCTGCGCTTCAACGACTTCGACCTGAAGGCGGGCAAGTACACCGGCAAGCACTTCACCTACCGCCTGGAGTCCGCCTCCCACGCCATCGGCGACGCCATCGCCGTCGACAAGCACCGCTTCCTGGTCATCGAGCGGGACGGCGGACAGGGCGACACCGCCAAGTTCAAGCGGATCTACCTCGCCGACACGCGGGACCGCGACGGCGACGGCGTCATGGACAAGACCCTCGTCGCCGACCTGATGAACATCGCCAACCCGAAGAAGCTCGGCGGCTTCGGCGAGACGTTCACCTTCCCGTTCCAGACGATCGAGGACGTCGTCCTGCTCGACGACCGCACCCTCGCCGTCCTGAACGACAACAACTTCCCCTTCTCCACCGGCCGCACGGCGGGCAAGGCGGACAACAACGAGTACATCACCATCCGGCTCGGCGACCGCCTGCACGCCGACTGGCGCGCGTTCCTCTAGCCACGCGGTCAACGCCCCAGTACGACCGTCCCCGACGAGCAGAACCACCCGCCCGTCCCGGACGCCACCGCGAGGCGCGGCAACCGCCCATCGGGCTTGAGTACTTGCCGCGCCTCGCCCACCTCCCCTCGCAGCTGCCTCACCGCCTCCACCAGCAGGAACAGCCCCCGCATCCCCGGGTGCTGAGCCGACAGCCCGCCCCCGTCGGTGTTCACGGGCAATTCCCCGCCTACGACTTTCAGCCGGCCCTTCTCGACGAACGCCCCGCCCTCGCCCTTCCCGCAGAACCCCAGATCCTCCAGCGTCACCAACGTCATGTAGGTGAACGCGTCGTAGATCTCCGCGAAGTCGATCTCCTCCGGCCGTACGCCCGCCCGCTCGAAGGCGAGCCGTCCGCTCACCGCCGCCGGGGAGACGGTGAAGTCCGGCCACTCGGACATCGTCGTGTGCGAGACGTACTCCCCGGTGCCGAGCACCCACACCGGCGCCGTACGGCAGTCCCGTACGTACTCCTCCGCCACCAGCAGCACCGCCGCTCCGCCGTCGGACCGTATGCAGCAGTGCAGCTTGGTGAAGGGGTCGGCGATCATCGGGCCGTCGAGGACGTCGTCGACGGTGATCGGCTCCCGGAACATCGCCTCCGGGTTCAGGGCGGCGTTCGCCCGCGCCTGCACCGCCACCTCCGCCAACTGCTCGATGGTCGTGCCGTGTTCGTGCATATGGCGGCGGGCGGCCATGGCGTACTTGGCGATGAGGGTATGGCCGTACGGGACCTCGAACTGGAGCGGGCCGCGCGCCCCGAAGGACAGGTTGCCGGTCCGGCGGCCCGCCTTGATGTCGGCGCGGGCGGTGGAGCCGTAGACGAGCAGGACGGCGTTCGCGTGCCCGGCCGCTATCGCGTCGGTCGCGTGGGCGGCCATCACCTCCCAGGTGGAGCCGCCCACCGAGGTCGAGTCGACCCAGGTGGGACGCAGGCCCAGGTATTCGGCCACCTCCGCCGGGGCCAGCGTGCCGAGGCCCGCCGACGCGAAGCCGTCGATCACGGACTTGTCGAGGCCCGCGTCGGCCAGGGCACGGCGGGCGGCCTGGGCGTGCAGGGCGTACGGGGTGGTGTCGTCCACGCGGCCGCAGTCGGAGAGGGCGACGCCGACCACGGCGACTTTCCGGCTCCCGGGAATCATGAGAGGCCTCCTGCCCCTGGGCATATCGTTCGTGGGCTCCTAATATGACGGCCCGTCAGATCGGGAGGGAAGAGCCATGGACGCCAGCTTCACCACCGAGCAGGACGAGATCCGCCGCACCCTGCGCGAACTGCTCCACAAGCGGTGCGGACCGGAAGAGCTGCGCGCCGCCGTCGATCAGCCGGCCGGCCACGATCCCGCCCTCTGGACCGCCCTCGCCGAGCAACTCGGCCTGCCCGGGCTCGCCCTTCCCGAGACCTACGGCGGTGTGGGCTGCTCGGTCACCGAACTCGCCCTCGCGGCAGAGGAGACGGGCCGGGCCCTCGCCCCCTCACCGCTGCTCGCGACCACCGTCCTCAGCGCGCCCCTGCTGCTCACCCTCGGCACCGACGCCCAGCGCGCGGAGCTGCTGCCGCGCCTCGCCGCGGGCTCGCTCACCGCGGCCCTCGGCGTGCCCGGCGCCGCGCTCGCCACGGCGCTCGGGCTGACCGGCGACAACGGCGACAACGGCGGCAGCAATGGCGGCGACTGGGCCGGAGGAGGGCGCGCGGGGGGCGTCCAAGCGCGGCGTACGGAGGACGGGGGCTGGCGGTTGTACGGGCAGGTCGACCAGGTCCTCGACGGGCACAGCGCGCAACTGCTGATCGTCGCCGCCCACGCCGGGGGGTTCGCCCGCTCGCGCACGCTGCTGTTCCTCGTGCCCGCGGATTCGGCACGGCTCGTCCGCACCCGCCTGACCGCACTCGACGCGACCCGTCCGCAGGCCCGCCTTCAACTGCGGGACGTCGACGCGGAGTTGTTGGGGGACGAGGGCGGCGATGTCCTGGGGACCCTCGCCCGGGTCGGCGATCACACCGCCGCCGTGCTTGCCTGCGAGGCCGTCGGGGCCGCCGACCGGGCGCTGGAGCGGACCGTGGAGTACGTGGGGCAGCGGGAGCAGTTCGGGCGGGCGATCGGGTCGTTCCAGGCGGTGAAGCACCGGTTGGCCGATGTGTATGTCCAGATACAGGCCGCTCGCTCGGCTGCGTACTTCGCGGCGTGGGCTACCGCCGGTGGGGAGCAGTCCGCGGGACCGTTGGGGCTGGTCGCGCCCCGCGGCGGAGCCGCATATGTACACAGCCCCGCGCCCCTTCGGGGCGCTGCTGAACCGCTGCCGAATTCGTCGGAGCCGCTCAGGGTGGGCGGGCTCGCGCTCGCGCAGGCCTTGGAGGCGTTGCGGGGAGCTGCCGCCGAAGGGATACAGATGCACGGCGGCATCGGTTTCACCTGGGAGCATGAGGCTCACCTGTATTTCAAGCGGGCTGCGGGGGACGAGTTGCTCTTCGGGCCCGTGCATCGGCTGCGGGCGCATGCCGCCGATGCGGCGCGGCTCTTCGCGGGCGGGGAGGTGAGCGTCTGATGGGCGTCAGGGATGTCGGGGTGCGGTTCGTGCAGAAGGTGTCGTCCACGCCGGGCTTCGCCAAGGTCGCCCCGCATGTGATCCCCGCGCTGGACCGCGCCGTCCACCGGCTCACCCGCGGCAAGGTGCTGCTGAGCGCGCAGCTGCTGCCGGGGGTGATCCTGACCTCGACGGGGGCGAAGAGCGGGGCCGCCCGCCGTACGCCGCTCGCCTGTATGCCGGAGGAGGACGGGCGCAGCTGGATCCTCATCGGCTCCAACTTCGGGCGTCCAGGCCATCCCGCCTGGACCCACAACCTCCTCGCCCGTCCCGACGCCGAGGTCAGCTGGAAAGGACGGGACATTCCGGTCCGGGCCCGGCTGCTGGAGGGGGAGGAGCGGGCGGCGGCCTGGAAGGCGGCGCTGGAGTTCTGGCCGCCGTATGCGGCCTATCAGGCGCGGGTGGAGCGGGAGATCCGGGTGTTCAGGATCGTACGACGGTGATGCGTACGGCGATGCGTACGGCCATGATCGCTAAAGCGTCCCCAACCGCTGCACCAGCAGAAACGCGCCGATTCCCAGCATCGCCGCACCCGACGTGCGGGTGACCGCGCGGGCTGCGGCCGGGCGGGCGCCGAGGACCGCGCGTGCCAGGAGGCCTACCGTCAGATAGACCGCCGCGCAGCACGCCATGTGCAGGACGCCGAGCGTGGCCGTCTGCACCGGTACCGGCAGCTGCCCGGCCCCCGTCACCAGGAACTGCGGCAGCACCGACAGATACAGCAGCAGCCCCTTCGGGTTCAGCCCGCTGATCGTGGCGCCGCGCAGAAAGACGCGGCCGCGGCTCGTCTCGACCGCATGGTCCGCCCCCGGCACCCCCGGATTCCGCAGCACTCCCCACCCCAGCCACACCAGGTACGCCGCTCCCGCCACCGTCAGTGCGGTCAGCAGGCCCGGCGACCCGGCCACGAGCACCGCAAGACCGGCCGCCGCGAGGACCGTGTGCAGGGCGTAGCCGGCGACCAGGCCGGCCACCGCCGGGAGGGGGGAGCGGCCACGCAGGCCCGCCGAGATCACATACGCCCAGTCGGCGCCCGGTACGCAGACCAGCAGCAGGTCGACGGCGAGGAAAGAAATCAGCGTTCCGGAGTCCATGGTGGGGACATTAGGCGGGAATGGGCCGAAAGTGTTCCTTAACTTTGCCCATGATCGCGGGATGTGAGGGAAAATCTGCCTCATGGATGACGTGGACCGGAAGATTCTTGCCGAGCTGCAGCAGGATGGGCGGCTGACCGTGACCGAGCTGGCCGGGCGGGTGCGGCTGAGTGTCTCGCCGTGTCACCGGCGGCTGCGGGAGCTGGAGCGGTCCGGGGCGATCCAGGGGTACCGGGCCGTCGTCGATCCGGCGGCGGTCGGGCTGACCTTCGAGGCGCTGGTCTTTGTGTCGATGCGGCAGGAGGACCGGGACACGGTCGCCGAGTTCGAGCGGGCGCTGAGCGAGGTGGAGCACGTACTGGAGGCGCAGCGGCTGTTCGGTGAGCCCGACTATCTGCTGCGGGTCGCCACGGCCGACCTGGCGGCCTTCCAGCGGCTGTACGACGAGCGGCTGGCGACGCTGCCGGGGGTGCAGCGGCTGACGTCCACGCTGGTGATGAAGCACGTCGTCAAGGACCGGCCGCTCCCTGGATAGCGCGACAGGCGGCGGCCCCCCCGGCGTGTGCGCCCCCCGTCAGACAGGACTCGGAACCTGGGAAGGAAGAGAAGGAAGAGAGCGAGCGTGCTACTTCGTCGGCTTCTTCCCTGTCACACCCAGGTGCACCAACAGCGCCAGATTCGGCTTGAGTTCAGCCTGTTTGACGCCCCATGTCTGGAAGCCCTTCTGGTGCGAGGCGACGGCCGCGAGCATCGCGACCAGTGAACCGGCGACCGCGGCAGGGTTCACGTCCTTGTCCACCCTGCCCTTGGACTGGAGTTCGGCGATCGCGTCCACCAGGGAGTTGTTCACCGAGTTGAGGATCTTCATGCGGAGCTTGTAGAACCGTTTGTCTCCCTCGGCGGCACCGAGGTCGACGACGCGCAGGATCGCGTCGTTCCTGCGCCAGAACTCCAGGAAACCGTCCACGAGTTCCTGCGCGGTCTGCCAGCCGGCCTTGCCGACCCATGACCGGCCCTCGAGCAGCTCGGTCAACTGGCCGCCCTCGGCGGCCATTTGCTCGGCGATCTCCAGGACGGCGCCTTCGACGTCCGGGAAGTACTGATAGAAGGTCGCGGGCGAAGTGCCCGCTTTCCGGGCGACATCGATGACTTTGACGTCCCGGTACGGGGAGGAGCTGAGCATCTCGCTGAGGCAGTCGAGCAGCTTCTGCCGGGTCGCCTGCCCACGCCGGCCGGCCACGCGGCCGTCGACGGTACGCACTTGTCCTGTCATGCCGTCAGCTTACCGAGGGGTGATCGGAGCGCGATTCGGCCGACTGCAAATGGGGTGCACGGGGGTGGAGCGGGTGGTGTGCCTGGTCTGCGCGGTGCGTGCGGGCCCGTTACGTTGACGGCATGGCCGAAAACAGGGCATCCGCGGGCGAAGAGGCATACGGCGAGGGCGTCGCGTGCTGGGTGGAGGCCCAGCTGCCCGACGTGGCGGCGGGCAAGCGGTTCTACGGAGAACTTTTCGGGTGGACCTTCGAAGATCAGCCGGCGGCGCTCGGCGGCTCCGTATGGGCCCTTCGCGACGGCGCCCCCGTCGCCGCGCTCGCGCGCAAGGCGGACGGCCGTATGCCCACCGTGTGGACGGTGTACTTCGCGACGCCGGACGCGGAGGCGCTGGCCGTGCGGGTCCAGATGGCCGGCGGCCAGATCGTCACCGCGCCCCTGCCGGTCGGCGACCTGGGCAGGGCCGCCCTGGTCGCCGACCCGGAGGGCGCCGTCTTCGGCCTCTGGCAGGCGGGCTCGCACCGCGGCTTCGGCAGGCGGCACGAGCCCGGCACCTTCGCCTGGACCGAGCTGTACACGCGGGACACAGAGGGGGCGAACAACTTCTACGGCGGTCTGTTCACCGACGCCCTGTTCGGGCCGGACGCCGAGCCCGACTTCGGCCGCGCGCCCGTCTCCGACGTCTTCCCGCCCGAGATGCCGCCCCACCTCCTCGTCCATTTCGGTGCCGACGACTGCGACGCCGTACTCGAAACGGTGCTGCGGCTCGGCGGACGGGTACAGGCACCCCCTTTCGACGCGTCATACGGCAGGGTGGCCGTTGTCACGGACAATCAGGGGGCTTCCTTCGCTCTGCTGCAACGCTGATCCCTTGCTGAGATGCCGCGTCCAGCATGCGAAAGGGGCCTTTGCGCGGAGCGGAACCTGTGTTTCTGTCCCAGGGCACTGTGTTTTTGTCCCAAGACACCCCGATCCGCCCCCGGGTTCGCAACCAGTGCCCGGGACAGGAAGAATCAGGGTGCGTGCCGCCAAGGCGGTGCGGTGGTGAGACGCTGCACGGGGTCGCGTACATATGTGGAATGACGCGGCTCGTACGGGGAGGTGGCAGGCAAGTGGTGGATCAGCTGACGCAGCACGATCCGCGGCGGATCGGGCCGTTCGAGGTGCTGGGACGGCTGGGTGCCGGCGGCATGGGGCTGGTCTATCTGGCGCGCTCGGCTTCGGGCCGGCGCGTGGCGATCAAGACGGTCCGGACGGAGCTGGCCGAGGACCAGCTCTTCCGGGTCCGCTTCACGCGTGAGGTCGAGGCGGCACGGGCGGTCTCCGGTTTCTATACGGCGGCCGTGGTCGACGCGGACCCGCGAGCGGCCGTGCCCTGGCTGGCCACCGCGTATGTGCCCGCGCCCTCGCTCGAGGAAATAGTGAACGAGTGCGGGCCCCTCCCGGCCCAGGCGGTCCGCTGGCTCGCGGCGGGTGTGGCGGAGGCGCTGCAGTCCATCCACGGCGCCGGTCTGGTCCACCGTGACCTCAAGCCGTCGAACGTCCTCGTGGTCGAGGACGGTCCCCGCGTCATCGACTTCGGTATCGCCTCCGGCGTCTCCAACACACGACTGACGATGACCAACGTCGCCGTGGGGACGCCCGCCTACATGTCGCCGGAGCAGGCCAAGGACTCGCGGAGCGTGACCGGCGCGAGCGACGTCTTCTCGCTCGGCTCGATGCTCGTCTTCGCCGCCACCGGCCACGCCCCCTTCCACGGCGCCAACCCGGTCGAGACCGTCTTCATGCTGCTGCGCGAGGGCCCGGACCTGGAGGGCCTCCCGGAGGAGCTGCGCCCCCTGATCGAGTCCTGTATGCAGATGGAGGCCACCGGCCGCCCCAACCCGGCCGACCTCCAGGCCCAGCTGGCCCCCCACCTCTTCGGCTCCGGCTCCGACGACAGCGGTACGGCGTCGGCGTGGCTGCCCGAGCGGGCGGTGAGCCTGATCGAGGCACGCCGCAACGGACGCCCGCCGGCCAAGTCCACGCCGGGTTCCGGCCGCAGCGGCGGTCGCGCCGCCGTGCCG